>DEQI01000279.1:2943-4956 GCA_002360295.1 Planococcaceae bacterium UBA3370 | reverse complement strand
GAGTACCATTGCTGGGATAAATAAATGATGTGTTTGAATACTATTAAAATTTGAAATTAATTCACGGATGCTAAATGTACCCGATATGTCATATAGCATTAAAAATCCTGCAAGCATAGCAACTCCGCCTATAACGGTAATAGTCATTGCTTTGCGAGCTCCTGCGCGAGAAGCTTTACGGTGATGCCAAAAGGCGATGAGTAGGAATGATGATACACTTGTTAACTCCCAAAATGCATACAGCACCATTAAATGATCGGAAAATACGACGCCAAGCATAGCGCCCATGAAAAGTAATAAGTAGCAATAAAAATGATGTAGAGATTCCTTCGTTGATAAATAAAAAATCGAGTATAAAATAACTAAACTACCTACACCTGTAATGAGTAAACTAAATATCATACTCAAACCATCTAAATAGGTTGTGAAGTTTATATGAAAAGAGGGGATCCACTCATATGTTTTCGTAAATGTTTGACCATTCGCGATACGTGGAATATAAGTAGCTAATAAACTAAATAATAGTGCCGGCACAGCTAACACAAGCCATCCGATATGCAATTTTTTAAATCGCCTATAAATAAGCGGAATGAATGCCGCCATTAAAAAGGGGAACAGTATGGAAAATTCAACAATCACAAGCTAAAACCTCCTAAAGTCAGATAAAACTACTTTAATTTCTAGCAAAAATGTAAAATTCCTTTATTTACTTGACTAACGTTATAAGTAACTGCATAATAATGTGTCATATAGAGGAGATTATTTTCGCTAAAAAAATTAGTTTTTAATTTTTTTATATAACAAAAATATTTCAAATTTATGTAAATCATACAAAAAAATTTAACCTTACAAAATAAATTATACAATAGAACGGTGCTTAATGCACTGCAATAGCTACATTTTTAACTCATTTATGCTAAAATTCTCAAATTCTTAATTATTTTAATAGAGTAATACTAATTAAAAGAGGTGCAAACTAAAATGAAGTACGTAAAAAGTAGAATGGACGAAAGTATTTTAGTTTGTGTTTACTACGGACTCAATGGTGAACGTCTTATCCGTAGAGGACATAAACTGGCAACATTACTCGATTGCCCACTATATGTTTTAACGGTAGATGCTCAGCCTTTAGATGCCTTTGATGCTGAAAAGTCAGGTTATATCGAACATTGGCACCAATTAGCTGAAGAATTAGAAGTAGAACAATTCATTATTCGAGATAATGAAAAGCGCCCTATTCAAAAAGTGATTACAGAAGTGGCTAGAAATTATAACATTACGCAAATAATTGTTGGGCAAAGTGCTCAAAGTAGATGGGAAGAAATCACAAAAGGATCGTTTTTAAACGTCCTTTTACGTGAAATACCTTTTGTTGATTTTCATATTGTTGCGGTCAAACGTCCTACAGAAGACGAATTATATGATACTTACGAAAAAGGGGTGCGTGCCTATTTACTGAAGGATGAGGAACATTATAAAGTGGCGTTTACTTGTCCAAAAATGGCAGCTATTGAAGGCATCTTCTTTAAAGAAATTGGTACGGACTTTGATAATGGTATTTTCAAATTTACTTACGACAAAAAAATGCACGAACTAACAGTGACAGAGGGCATTGTCGTAAATCCTCAGTTAATACCAGCTCAGTGCATAAAATAATGAAATACCAATGGGGGCGTCTGAAAAGAGACGTCCCCTTATTATGGTCTTCGTATAATTATTCTCATAATTATTTACCTTTATAGGTATTTTTTCGAGCATGAAATAGCTGCTTTCTATTCTGCAGTCAGCTCCTTTTCTCACCTTTATTACATTATTCTTTAATATCTATAACAGAAACATCATCTGTTTTTACATCAAATGTTAAAGTAACAAATCCTTCTGGTGGATTTAATGGACCCGTATACGTATCATACTTTACTATTACAATAAAATTATATTCAGAGTAACCAGTAGTAATTCTTTTTATTTTAACAATTTCTGCATCCCAAAGTGCATAACTTCGATTAGGATATT
>DEQI01000279.1:0-2874 GCA_002360295.1 Planococcaceae bacterium UBA3370 | reverse complement strand
AAAAATCAGTATGCTTATCCTCTATTGATTCCTTCTTATACGTGTCAGCCATTACTTGATTATAAGAAGTTAACCCAAATAGGAATAACACTGCTAAAACAACTAGTAGTTTATTTTTCACTATTTACTCACCACCTTACTTATTTCAAGATAGTGTTCTCCTATCAATGCAAAATATGTGCTTGTTTTAAATAACTTAAAAAACCACACGTTTGTTTCTCTAAACATTGCGCTATGTCTAAGCCACTGGTATATGTGTTTAGATGTTTATTTCCATAAAAAAGCTCCTCTCATTTAAGAAGGAGCTGAAAAATCCTTTTATTATTTTGTAAAGGGGGCTGATTAGAGCTATAGACTTTTTAGAAACTCTTATTATGATTTAATTTTATTAACTAATCTTTTAATCTTTAAACTTGATTAATATATAACTGGTGTACTTTTTTAATTTCTTCAATGCGTTCTTTTTGACTAGTTGTTAATTCTTCATAAGGAACACCACTAAATGCATGAATAAACGGATCTTCTACATCTGTTTTAACGCCACTTAATTGCTCTACAATTGCATGTGAACAAAATGGTACATAGGCTGTGCTATATCCACCTTCATGGACAGCAACTAACTTTCCATCACAATGAGTATCTGCAAGTTCTAACATAAAATCAGTCATTTTCTTGTATCCATCAGCAGTAATCATCATTCTTCCAAGCGGATCAAACATGCTAGCATCTTGACCTGCAGAGATAAGGATTAGCTGTGGTTTGAAATTTTCTGTTGCAGGTTTAACTATTTCTTCAAGTGCATGCATATATCCTGCATTGCCAGTACCAGCTGGAAGAGGAATATTAATTGTATAGCCCTTCCCTTCATCTTCTCCAATATCATCAATTAAGCCGCGTCCAGCTGGAAACAACCCTTCTTGATGTAAAGAAATAAATAATACATTTGGATCTTGATAGAAAGCTGACTCAGTTCCGTTTCCATGATGTACATCCCAATCGATAATCATGACACGTTCTAAACCAAGTTCTTTTCTGGCATAATGTGCAGCAATCGCCACATTATTAAATAAACAGAAACCCATTCCTAAATCTGCTTCAGCATGATGTCCTGGGGGTCTAGATAATGAATAAGCATTATCACATTCTCCTTTAACAACTGCTTCAACTGCAGTAATTGCGCCACCAGAAGAAAGAAGAGCAATTTCATAGGAGCCTTTTCCAACTAAAGCAAGTTCCCCAGCATCACCAAAACCAAGATTACTTAAATCCTCAACTTTCTTTACATATTCACTTGTATGATAATACTGAATTTGTTCGACTGTAGCTGATTTAGGCTTAAGCTTTATTAGTTGCTCATATAATCCGCTACGCTCCATTAAATTTTTAAATCGACGTTTTGTTTCAGGATTCTCAGCATGACCATCCGCTTGAATATATCCTCCTGGCGGTAAAAATAATGCTCCATTACCTGTGTCGTGCCAGAAATAACTTTCATCACTAACAAAAGCAGTTTTTTTCATATCTATACCCCTTCCTTTCTCGAACGTTAAATCTATGATAATATCGTTTTATAGAGAATAAAATTACACTAAAGTATAATTTTATGTTATGAGGTGGGTATCTTGAATTCTTTTTTACCAATAAATGATTATGAAAAAATTATTCACTTCGCTTCTCAGATTACAAAATCAATACCTAAAACAAGAAGCACTGTGCTAAACGAATTAGAAAATATTTTTAATTATAAGCACACATTATTTTGGTTATCTGATAAAGATGGGAATTTAAGAAATCCTCTAAATAATAACATTTCAGATAAAATGTTATCAGAATATTTAGATGATATTTATATGCAAGATTTTTTATACCCCTCTTTAAATATAGAGTTATTTGAAAAAAGACCAGCTTTAAAACTAATGGACGTAGTGACGACGAAGCAATACGAGGAATCCAATTATTTTAAAAGATTTATGTTGAAGTACGGATTTTATGATGAAATGGTTATAACCTTAAAGCATGAGGGACAAATTATTGGGGCAATTGGTGTTGGTAGTAAAGAGAGTAATAATCATTTTACTTCTCATGATGTACTAAGATTTAATTACCTATCACAAATTATTTCTTCAGTGCTTCTTCATTGTAACGAAGATAAAAGGTATCCCTTAACTTCAAGGGAAATTGAAATAATTAATTTAGTAAAAAAAGGATATACAAATTCTCATATAGGCCAGGAATTATACATTTCTATTAATACCGTTAAAAAACATTTAAATAATATTTTCCTAAAATTAGGTGTTTTAAATCGAGTAGAATTAGTAAATAAAATATTTTAAATAGTAGTGAAGGCACCATACTTTTTAAAATATTTTATTTATTGCTAGAGTAATTTCGTATGAATAGAATTATTAAAATTTATATACGTGTATCATTAAAAACAAGCAACTGCTAGCTCACTTATTTCATGAGGAGTACCTGTTTCTGCTATGGTAACCAGTTTTACATTAGCTGTACGCTGTATATTACTCAACATCTTACTAAAGATGATATGGGAGCTGCATGAAACGTGGTCATATTGATGGTCACAGATACTGAATGTGAGATAATTAATGTATTTTAAAGTGTTGTTGATATTGCAAAAGAGGATGGAATTGCAAGAAGTATGTTAACTTAGTTGACTAGTTATCCTATAAGATATTTTGTTTGTGTTATCTTACTAAAAACTAGTAAATAAAAAAGTCGAGGAATAAATCCTCGACTTTTACTATGTTGCCTAGCGACGTCCTACTCTCGCAGGGGGAAGCCCCCAACTACCATCGGCGCTAAAGAGCTTAACTTCCGTGTTCGGTATGGGAACGGGTGTGACCTCTTTGCCAT
>DEQI01000226.1:1651-4396 GCA_002360295.1 Planococcaceae bacterium UBA3370 | reverse complement strand
GATTTAATCAGAAAGCTAAGTTTTTAATAAAAGGGGGGATCACTTTGGGAGAAAACACATTCCATAATTATACACCTTCTAAACATTTCGTTTCAGCAGCAACGATTGTCATCAATGATCAAAAGGAAATTCTGTTGATTAAGGGCCCTATGAGAGGCTGGGAAATGCCAGGCGGAATAGTTGAGGAAGGTGAGTCTTTGAAAGATGCTGCTATTAGGGAAACAAAGGAAGAGTCAGGTATTGATATTGAAGTACTTACATTTTGCGGGATATTTCAAAATGTGAAGAAATCAATTTGTAATACGCTTTTCTTAGCTAAGCCCATCGGTGGTAAATTAACCACTTCATCAGAAAGTTTAGAAGTAGGTTTTTTTCCTATCGAACAGGCTTTAAAAATGATACATTTAGATAATTTTAGACAAAGAGTAGAGTATTGTCTTGATAGCACCAAACAACCATTTTATGTGGAATTTTAAGTCCTATAGAACGGTATGATTCATTCATCAACCAAGGGGTAGTTGTTTAAAGGAGTAAGCTTCTACAAGCCGGTGAATATAACAATTTAAGGGTGGCAATTCGTCACTCTTTTTTATTTTGCCAAAATGCTGCAGAAGAAAAAGCGAGTTTAGCATTATTGCTTTTATTACATAGAAAAAACAATAAGAAAATCTTAAGAATTGATGTGTAGGTTTGTTAAGATTTAATTTGTATTATATCCTTATACGAATCCTATAGAGGTAATCACGTGAGCCTAAATAGATGGAGGAGTGAATGTAGTTGAACATTTTGATTTGTGATGATGATAAAGAAATTGTAAGAGCGATTAGCATCTATTTAGAAAATGAGGGATATCAAGTATTCAAAGCTTACAATGGTGTGGAGGCAATTGAGCTGATTCGAGATCAAGCTATTCACCTCATTATTATGGATATTATGATGCCAAAAATGGATGGAATTACGGCGACGATGAAAATTCGCCAAGATAATATGATTCCGTTAATTATGCTTTCTGCTAAGTCGGAGGACCATGACAAAATACTCGGATTAAATATTGGGGCTGATGATTATATGGCCAAGCCCTTTAATCCATTAGAACTTGTGGCCAGAGTGAAATCGCAGCTTAGAAGATATACGACATTTGGGAGTTTAGAGGTGAGTAGTACTGTGTTTCAAACAGGTGGGCTCACAATTGATGATGAACAGAAAGTCATTACGGTTGATAAAGAAGAGGTTCATTTGACACCGGTGCAGTATAAAATTTTAAAGCTTCTCACAGCAAATGCAGGGAGAGTATTCACAATTGAAGAGATTTATGAAAAAGTATGGAATGAGAAGGCGATCAATCCAGAAAATACGGTTGCAGTTCATATTCGTAAGATTCGAGAGAAAATTGAAATTAATCCGAAAGAGCCGAAGTATTTAAAAGTTGTATGGGGAGTTGGATATAAAGTTGAGAAATATTAGTCATGCACTCATTACGAAAGTAGTTGTGTTTCTAATTGCCGTTGTTTGTATAACTGGTATAACGAAGGCAATTATCGACATGGAAGTAAATGAGGTTCATCTTAGCAGTATCAATCAAGATAATTATTTTGAAAGCTGGGCATTCGCTGAGGAAAGTTACAACGTTATTTCTTCTTTAGCGCAATTGATCGGAAAATACAAAAGTGAAGAATATATTTTAAGCGGGAAAACATTAACAGAAGATGATAGTAGAGAAATCGAAGAAGAATTATATAATGAATACGGTTTTTCATATAAATATAATTCAAATGAAGAGGGTAATAGGAGCTTATTTGAAGAAAAGTATGAAAATAATATAAAAAGTAAAAAAGATGAACGAATGAAAGTACAAGTAAGAGAATTTTATCGTTTACTCAACACGCTAGAAGCAAATGAAGGAATCGTCTATTATGCGAGTGATGGTGAGCATGTATTCTCCAATAGTGAACTAAATAATAAAGAGCAATTTGAATCATTTAAAGCATATATGCTATTTGAGGATTATCAACAAACACTATACCCAAATGAAGTGGATAAAAGTAGATATTATAATTACCTTACACAAAGTGTGGAAGAGTTGAATCCACAAACAGACGTCATTTATTTGGCGTTTAGAGATTCTTTTTTACAAGAGAAGATAGCAGAATGGGAAAAAGATAAAGCCATTGCCAAAAGTAGTTTAAATGAATTCATTGTATTTTTTGCAGGTTTTCTTGTATCCTTTGTCTATTTAATCATTGTGATTGGAAGAACGCCATCCAAAGATAAAGAAATTCAATTACATGTCATTGACAAACTTTATAATGATCTCAATATGGTGATCGTCTTTTGTTTCATTTCAATGTGGATAGCATTGCTTATTGAAGTTGATGTACTGCGTGATATATATATGCTTGTCACGGTACCTATTTTTAGCATTGCCTTATTGATGGTTTTATCACTTATAAAGCATATCAAAAATAGAACATTCCTTCAGCATACACTCATCTATCAAATTATCAAAAAGGTATTTCTTTTTGTGAAAAATGTATTTAATAGCGGTAGTACAGGTGTGAAAGTCGTGCTGCTTGTCATTGGCTATCCAGTAATAGTTGCAGCAACGTTTTTCATGTTTCCTATTACGATTGGTGTAGCGGTCTGGTTGGCTCTGAAAAAGGTGAAGTTGTTTAACCGTATTAAAGAGGGCGTAGAGCAAATTAAGAATGGCGATCTTCATCATCGCATTGAAGTAGACGGAAAAGG
>DEQI01000226.1:0-1586 GCA_002360295.1 Planococcaceae bacterium UBA3370 | reverse complement strand
TCGGTGGATAGTGAGATTAAGAGCGAGCGTTTAAAAACAGAGCTCATTACGAATGTTTCACATGATATTAGAACACCTTTAACATCAATCATTACGTATGTTGATTTGTTGAAAGTCGAAAACGACCCTGAAAAAATGGCTGAATATATAGAAGTATTAGATCAAAAATCGAAGAGACTTAAGCACTTAACAGATGATTTATTTGAGGCGGCTAAAGCATCAAGTGGAAGTATGCCTGTTCAGTTAGAACGGATTGACATCGTTTCATTACTAACGCAAGGAATAGGAGAAATGGATGAAAAAATTGAAGCATCCGCATTAAATTTTAAATTATCCTATCCAACTGAAAAGGTCTATGTGAAGGCGGATGGTAAACTCCTATGGCGTTCTGTTGAAAATTTATTTTCGAATATTTTTAAATACGCACAGCCTGCATCAAGGGTTTATATTGATGTTGAAGATTTAGGGAATGAAATACTCGTGATATTTAAAAATATTTCAGCGTATGAATTAAATATTTCAGCCGATGAACTAATGGAACGCTTTAAACGAGGGGATGAATCCAGATCGAGTCAAGGTAGCGGATTAGGTTTGTCGATTGCTGAAAGCCTAATTCACATACAGCATGGAAAGTTTTTAGTGCAAGTAGACGGCGATTTATTTAAGGCGATGATTTATTTGCCGAAATTTCTAAATGAATAATGAAGTAAAGGAATAGGATGTATTTGTCCTATTCCTATTTATTTTAGAAATAAAGGTTTTTCATAAAGGCGGACAGACCATAAGAGCAAGAATGGGGGCGAAATACAGATTGATACCTTATTACAATAAGTCCTATAAATCGGACGAGATAATAATATGAATAAAATACAAGAATTTAAAGAACTACTCCATGCTTCAAATGAACTATTGTAAGTAGGAAATGCGTGGGATTTACTTTCTTCACTTACGCTTGAAAAAGTAGAATTTAAAGCGATTGTGGGAATTGCCGTCTTGCCACAGAATCATTGGTGCAAATAGCCGATTAACGGGATATGCAGCAGTTATGTGGAGGAAGGAGTGGCTACTGAAGCACGAGAAATCATTTATGAAATAATTGTGTAGAAAAATAGTTTTATGTTACATTACGGTGAACTATATCATGAAAAAATTTAAATAGTGCATTTACGAGGCTGGGACGTAAGGTTTTCAGCCAATGACAAAACCGAACTATTATTGAAACTCTAATTCGGAGCTTCTGAGTAGTTCGGTTTTTTATTATTTTAATGAGAAATACAGAGAGTATTTTCTATATTTAGGACTTTTATAAGGGTTAACGATATAAAATTGACAGAAAAATGACGATAATTCTTATCAATTAGAATTAATAGTAAAATGTGCTGAAATTTTGTCTACTAAAAAAACCTTATATATCAATGTTTATGGGGCCTGCATAAATGAATGTGTAATTTTCAACATGTATTTAAGAGGAAAGATGTTCATTTTTACACTCCGTAAATGAAATGACTTTTGCTACAATTTGCCTAGGAAATGAAGGAAGTGAATTTATGAATTCTCTAACCAATATTAAAAACAAAAAATTACAA
>DEQI01000273.1 GCA_002360295.1 Planococcaceae bacterium UBA3370 | reverse complement strand
ATTGCATCAGGAGGTATTGCGGATGGACGTGGTTGGATGGCTGCACATGCATTGGGTGCAGAAGGAATTGAGCTAGGTACTCGTTTTATTGCCACGAAGGAATGTATTCATGCATCATCAGCTTACCAAGAGGCAATACTAAAGAGCGCGGAATATGATACTACGGTTATTAAGCGTTCAATCGGTGCACCTGCAAGAGCTTTAAGCAACAGTTTTACAGAAAAAATAGTAGAAGTTGAAAAGGAAACACCCACATATGAAGCGTTAAAATCGATGATTAGTGGTACAGCAAATAAGCGCTTTATTTATCGCAGATTAACGGGCAGTAAGACTCCCACTTCAAGAAATTGAAAGAAAAACTTTAATTTCTAAGTGGGAGATTAACTGCCCGTAAAAGCCCGATTGGTTCATCTAACAATCAGTGGGGGATGAGGGAAAACCCCCACTGATTGAAGATTCACTTTATGATGGTGATGATCAAGCTGGATTTGGCTGGGCTGGTCAAGTAGCGGGATTAATTCATGATATACCGACAGTAGATGAATTAATAAAGAGAATGGTTGCAGAAGCATCGGCAATCCGTATAAAATGGGGAAAAACGAAAAGGTAGGTAGTTAGATGGAATATTCATATCCATTATCAACAGATTGGACAACACAAGAAATGGTCGATGTCGTCCATTTCTTTGAGGTTGTGGAAGCAGCATATGAAACAGGGATTAAGCGTGAAGAAGTGATGGCAAAATACCGTCGTTTCAAAGAAATTGTCCCTTCACAGGCAGAAGAAAAATCTATTTTTAGAGATTTTGAAAAAGCAAGTGGTTACGTTAGCTATAAAGTTGTAAAGCTAGCAAAAGAATTAACGGATGGACAAATTGTTCGTATGCGATAAAAAAACGCGGCTAGACTTCGGTCTTGCCGCCTTTTTTATTGCAGATTAACGGCAGTAAGATGCCACATCGAGAAGTAGAGAGTAACTAAATTTTCAAAACGGGAATGGTGGAAGACTAAGTACGTGACGTCCTGTGTGTCGAAAACCCCACTTTGAAGATTATTTTATGTGCTGTTCCACAATTTCTGCTAGCGCATATACTGTATCAAAGCTATCACTAGGAAATTCGCTTATTGCAAAAGCGGCACCAAGTTCCTGACAAATTTTTTGGCACTCCTCACCCACTTCATTGTATGACTCCAAATCTGCGCTCAGTGATAATAATTCACATGTGACAAAACCTTCAGCACCTTCTGCATAAAGAAAGCGAATAGCATCCTTCACATCTGGAGAAAGCCAGTGTTCTTTTCCAGCAGATGAACGATAGGTAAGTTGATAGTTTTTGATTTGTGCTTTTGTAGCTATCGCACGGGCTAATTCCTCAAACTGTTTTACGTATAGTTTGTTTCGTTCTGGATCTACCGGTTGGCTATGCACAGTAAAAAGTACATAACTAGATTCTTGTGCTTTTGCCGGTAACCAGTCAAAAGCTCGACGTACACGCTCCGCATACACACGAACGATAGCAGGATGTGTGTGCCACGAGTTCAGTTGAATTACATTTATTTGTTTACCTTCTAGTAAAGAAGTTACCTCCTCATGAAAGGCACCTGAACCTGTTTTTGAATAAATAGGGTTAATAGGTAATGTAACGACTGTTGTAACTCCTTCTTCTACCATTTTTTCTATCGTTTCCTCTACGAAAGGTGCAGTATGTTTATAGGCATTGTAAACACGGACTTCTTCCTCAAACCGCTCATTTAATAGAATCGCTAAGCCTGTTGCAATCCGTTCAGTGGATGCTCTAATAAAGTCAGCATAGCCAGTTTTCTTAAATGATTCTACCGTTTTTTCTAGCACTGCTGCAGGGATCGTTCTCCCGTTTAAAATATGGTTGAAATAGGAAGATATATCATCAATGGATTTAGGTGCACCGTAAGCAAAATGAATAATACCTATCATGGTAAAACTCCTTTCAATGTAGAGTGATTATATTGGCATTATACATGAAAATGAAAATCATTATCAATACAAAAGAAAAAAAGACTAACAAACAAGACGGAAATTGGTATGTTTGTTAGCCAATTGTGCATATTATTAATACAGTATCTTTATTTTCCGATGATGGTATTGTATATCGGGATAAGAGCATCGAACGTTTCTTCGGCATATGTAATAAATTCATCAGAAGACATTGCTGTCGCTTCCTCTATGCTCAAATGACGACCGACTAAAAATTCACCTTTTTTAATATCACGTAAACGAATAATTAATTTTTCAAGTGTATCCTCACGAGCCTCACCTAAAATAGTTGCCTCAGGTGACATATGATCGCCGGAAATAACAAAATCATCTGGCAAAGTGTCAAACAGTTGTAAATTGCTCAGTAAACGTTCGGCCATTTGTGCTTTTTGTGGTGCTTCATAAATGATGGCAGCAACAATAAAAATATGTGTACCCCAAAGACCGATTTGGAAATGAGGAAGGGATTTATAGCCACGTTTATAGGGAGCAAAGGCAACCCAAGAATCTTTTGGAGGATTTACCGTTCTACGTGCATGCTTTGCAACATGAGGGAAAAATTCATCCCCTGTTTTAGAACTAAAATAGGCAGAGAATAAATCGCCAAGCAGTTGAAATTTGGGGCGAACAATCGTAGTTAATGCTTCCATTCGATGATCTAACCCTTGGATTTGAAAAACATTGAAATCTTCAGTAGTCCATAGTACTTTTTGCATTTTTAATAACTCCTTTCGAAATGTAGGTTTATTTTATTAACTTTTTGGGAAAAAATCAGATAACAGATAATTTCAAGAATGACAAAAGTTTTTTAATAAAACACTAAGGACGTGATGAATATGAAACAGATGATTAAAATTATACGCAAGGTAGATATTGAAAAGCAATATGAACACATTTTAAGTTTGGAGCTTGATTATGAATTAGCCTCATTGTTTGATGCAATGAACGAGGGCAACGCTGGTGATATGGAAAAATCAAAAAAACGCTTAAAAGAGATACAGGAAGAATTAGAAAGCTTACATGCTTATGCGTAACAAAAAATGCATATTGAATTAAAAAATCACTTGCTGGATATTTGGACAGCAGGTGATTTTTGTTATACTACTATTAAGCAAAGTTTTTTTCGTATTTTATACATAGTAGCGAGTGGAAGGTGGCGGACAAACATGAATATACAGCAAATAGATGAATTTGCTAAGGCGATGATTTTTGAAGCAGGACAGCGTATTCGGGATTCTTTTTCATATGATTTAGTCATTGAAACCAAATCTAATGCTAATGACTTAGTAACGAATATTGATCGTGAAACAGAAGCATTTTTTATAGAAAAAATAAAAGCATTTGATCCAACGCATAAAATTCTTGGTGAAGAAGGAATGGGCGAACAGGTAGATTCATTAGATGGTGTGGTGTGGATTATCGACCCAATCGATGGCACGATGAATTTTGTAAAGCAGCATCGGCATTTTATGATTACTATTGGATTATTTGTGGATGGGGTAGGCAAACTAGGTTACATATTTGATGTCATGCGTGAAGATTTATTTTATGCCATTGCAGGTGTTGGTGCTTGGTATAATGATTCTCCTTTGCGACAATTGAAGCCATTAAAGATCGAAGAAGCAGTGATTGGGATTAATGCAACATGGGTGACACCTAATAAGAAAATTAATCACGAAAAACTAATTGATTTAATTCATACTGTACGTGGTACTAGATCATATGGTTCTGCGGCAATGGAAATTGCCTATGTAGTAAGTGGTAAATTAGATGCTTACATTTCCATGCGGTTAGCTCCATGGGATATTGGTGGAGGCACAATAATTGCCAAGGAAGTAGGCGCAATTGCCACCAATTTAAAAGGGGAGCCTTTAAATTTTTTATCTACGGATACATTCATGATTGCGAATCCATCCATACACCAGTTGATATTAGATAATTATATTCAAGAAAAAAAAGAGAGTGATACAAAAGGGTATTAACCATAGCCCTTTTGTGTCACACGTCTTAATTACTTTTTGTTTTAAAGCAACCCTTGATCTTTAAATTTTCGTTTTGTTTTAAATGCTGTCATAAAAATAAAGCACATAGCGATAATCGATACAATGATGCCGATAATACCAGTTGTGTCATATTCAGTACCTGTAACACCTACTAAGGCAATTGAAAATCCAATGCCAAACATAGATAAAACAGCTGCTAGCGCGTATATAAACATAACAATTTTCGCTTTATTCATGCCCGTCCACTCCTTTAATTATAGTAAGTTATGTGATGAAACTATGAACTTGATTCTATTCGAAAAGACAATTAATCTTTCTTGTGCTATAATATCACAGTTAAACATTCGAAAAAAGAATATGGAGTGGAATAATGACAAATTTACGTCAAGATTTGCGTAACATCGCAATTATCGCACACGTTGACCATGGTAAAACTACCTTAGTTGACCAATTATTAAAACAATCAGGTACATTCCGTTCAAACGAGCAAGTCGAAGAACGCGCAATGGATTCAAACGATATTGAACGTGAACGCGGGATTACGATCCTTGCTAAAAATACAGCAGTTAATTATAACGGTACACGCATTAATATTTTAGATACACCAGGACACGCAGACTTTGGTGGAGAAGTAGAACGTATTTTAAAAATGGTAGATGGCGTTTTATTAGTAGTAGATGCTTATGAAGGCTGTATGCCACAAACACGTTTCGTATTGAAAAA
>DEQI01000272.1 GCA_002360295.1 Planococcaceae bacterium UBA3370 | reverse complement strand
TACGGAAATGATTATCCAACGATGGATGGTCATTATGGGTATTTATATTCTGCGAGCCGTTACGACGGGTATGCAACAGGAAAATCAGATTTATCTGTAAATGTATTCGAGGAGAGGACGGCATTACAAACATTGCAACGGCTGTTACATTCTTATTTACCGTTGATTCTTATTATTAGCTGTATACTCTTCACAGCAGATATCGTGTTGAAGGATCGACGGAACCCCACCCTATTACAAGGTTTACCACTTTCAGACTGGAGAAAGCTGATGATTAAAGGTGGCGTATCCTTTATAGGTACCCTATTAACGATCGTTCCACTTTCAGTTGGCTTGTTCATCATTAGTGCTCGAAATGGGTTTGGGGATTTTTCTTTACCGGTGCCAACAGCAATGCCGTTACCGAAAGTTTCCACTGATGAACTAACATTTGAAATAATGAATATGGGAGTATATTTAATTCAAAACATGTTACTCCTTGTTTTGTGGTTTTTGTTAATCATTTCATTATTACTATTTGTTAGCGTATTGATAAAAAACGAATTTGCTAATTTATTGGTAGGTTGTGCATTTGTTTTTGCTGAATTTTTCTATTTCAGTAGAGGTATTGGATACTATTGGGATGTGCAGTTGTTTCCATCGAGTTATATACAAGTTGGACAGGTTATTTCAGGATATCGGACTTTTCTTTATGGATTTGAAAAAGTCACATTAGGGAATGGACTCATAGTATTAGGATTATGCACATGTATCTTATTATTATTTACTTTCTTAATAAGTAATTATAGAAAGTTTAAGCTACTTTAGAGATGGGGGAACGAGATGATTGAATTACAAAATATTAATGTTCAGTTTTCAGGTAGGGACATATTAAAGGATATTTCTATAACATTCAATCCAGGAGAAATTATCGGTCTGGTAGCTCCAAATGGGACGGGTAAGTCAACTTTGATGAATGTCATCATGAATTATATTAATCCAAATAGTGGGAAGGTCGTTTTAAATCAAGAATTAGAATATACAAGTAAAAAGAATGAAGTGAAAATCCATCAACTAGTTTCCATGATGCCTGATCAAAGTGACTTGTATAATCACATTTCAGGAAAAGAGCATTTAAAAATTTATTCCTCCATGTGGAAAAGTGATCCAAAGTTAATTGCTAGTACAATTAAAGAACTAGGAATGGACTCCTATATAAATAAGAATACGGGAACCTATTCTTTAGGTATGCGCCAGAGACTTTGTTTTGCGATGCAAATTGTATCCGATACACAGGTCATGTTAATGGATGAAGTAATGAATGGATTGGACCCAACGCATGTCGAGCTTATTTCGCAAATATTACTTCAAAAGAAGTCTGAAGGAAAAACGATAATTGTCGCTTCTCATTTACTTGAGAATTTAGAAAAATATGCGGATCGTATATTCTTTTTCATCAATGGCGATTTAAAACATGTGAATGCCCTATCCCCAGGTTTTGATGAAAAAGAAATCACAACTGCTCGAGTAACAGATGTGACAGATGAGATAAAAGAAAAGTTTTCTAAAAAGTTTCCAAAAGTAGGGGTTCAATCATTGCCAAATGGCGCTACACTAATAGATGTTCTCGGATTTGATTCAGAGGAATTAGGTAATGTTGTAGAATTTTTGAAAGAAAATGAAGTACCCGAGTTTAGCTTTGGGAAAGTTATCTTAACAGACTTATATTCGAAGTATTATCAAGGTATTCGAGTTGACATTCATGAAACGGAAAACGAAGTTGTAGCAACTTGTGATATTCTAGGGCTAGAAAAAAAGGAAGATGTGCAAATCAATATTGAAAATAATTTGCTGCATATAAGCGGTACTGTTAACCGGACTAACGAAGTAAAAGATGAACATATTCATGAGCAAGAGAGCTATGCTGTGCGCTTCCAAAGAACGATTTCCTTACCTAGCCCTGTATCTCATGAAGGAGTAGTTGCAACTTACCGCAATGGAGTCCTGGAAATAAAAATGCCTAAGCTAGAAAAGACTAAAAAGAAAATTGATGTAGAATTCCAATAACATTTTTCATATTCGAACAGACCGAGTAAATTGACTCGGTCTTAATTGTATTATTGAAAGTGATATCATAACCGAATTTAGCTTTGGCAAAGTTACTTTAACCGATTTATATTCGATGGATTAACAAAAGGGATGACATGCTCATTTGCTCCCTAAAGAAATAGGTTAGCTTGACTATCAATAGGGGGCTTTACTATGTCATTTAATCAATGTAAGAGTATCAAAGCGTTTATGTCAGCGTTTCACAAACCGTGGTTTATTGCTGGTGGATGGGCGATTGATGTTTTTATCGGTCAAGAGACAAGAGAGCATGCTGATATTGAAATCGGTATGTTCAGGCATGATCAAATGGATTTACAGCATTATTTGAATCAGTGGCGATTCGAAAAGGTCATAAAAGGTACATTACATCCATGGAAACAGGAGTTTCTACAGTTACCCATCCATGAATTACACGCTACCAATACTCTTGGTGGATATAAATTGGAAATTTTGTTAAATGAAAAAGAAAATGGCCTTTGGAAATTTAGAAGATGTCCCGAAATCACGCGTCCATTAAATGCAGTATGGAGTACTTCACATTTGGGGATTCCCTATTTAAATCCAGAAATTGTTCTATTATATAAAGCGAAAAATACTAGAAGCAAAGATCATCAAGATTTTTTGAACGTAAAAGATTTTCTTCATCAAGAACAGAAGGCATGGCTCCGCGAAGCCATTCAACTACATGAACCAGAGCATATTTGGTTGCAAGAATTAAAGTGAATGGTTATTACTCACTATTGAGTAGAACAAGGGGAAAAAATGTTCAGTCAAATGGACCATTGGAGGAAACTCAGTATGTCTCAAAAAAAATATCACAGAGCTTTTGGCGTTTATGGTATTTATGTAGAAGCTGGAAAACTATTAGTTATTAATAAAAATGGTGGACCATATATAAATCGTTTTGATTTACCTGGAGGAAGTTTAGAAGAAGGGGAAACACTATCGCAGATTAACGGGCAGTAAGACCCCCACTTCAAGAAGCTGGGTGAAACTAAATTTTCTAAGTAGGGATCAACTGCCCGTAAATGCCCGATTGGTTCATCTAACAATCAGTGGGGATGAGGGAAAACCCCACTGATTAAAGATTCACTTTATCTGCTGTAATGAAAAGAGAATTCCTTGAAGAAACGGGTCTTGAGATTGAAATTGTTGAAAACATAGGGATTACAGATTTTAAGCTACCTTGGTCGTGGAATGAGTTTACGGATGTTCATCATATTGCGGCCTATTATTCGGTTCGAAAAATAGGTGGGGAATTACAAACACCCGAACAGTTTGAAGGACAAGACTCATTGGGAGTACAGTGGGTAACAGAAAAAGACGTTTCTTTAGATAATGCGTCACCATTAGTTATAAAGGCGTTTGAATGGTTAAAGACAAGGAGTTTAGGTATAGATACTGAAATTTATTTAAGTTGGAAGGTTTTAAAATAAAAAGAGTAGGTGGTGATTGTCATCACCACCTTAAAAAAGATTAGGTTAAGTAAAGACAATCTGGTTGTTTTAAATGTCTCATAAAAAAACTCCTCTCAACAAAGAGCATAAAATAAAAAATAGCACGGTACCTACTCCAAAATTGCTATTTTTAATGCGATTAGAAGCACAGTACATTATGAGCTTATAGAATAATTCAGATGAAAATAGAAATACTAACTTGGTAAGAAATATGAAGGAGGTAGGAATAATGGCATTAGTTCCATATGATCCATTTCGACAGTTAGCCAATATGAGAAGAGATTTTGATCGTTTCTTTACGGATTTACCCTTTTCCTTTAATGAACATCATTTAGGTAGTATTCGAGTTGACATTCATGAAACGGAAAATGAAATTGTAGCAACTTGTGATATTCCAGGGTTAGAAAAAAAGGAAGATGTGCAAATCGATATTGAAAATAATATGCTGCATATTAGTGGGACTATTAACCGGACGAACGAAATAAAAGATGAACAAATGCATAGGCAAGAGCGCTATGTAGGGCGCTTCCAAAGAGCGATATCCTTACCAAGTCCAGTGTCTCATGAAGGAGTAGTTGCCTCTTATCGCAATGGAGTCCTAGAAGTAAAAATGCCTAAGCTTGAAAAAGAGACTAAAAAGAAAATTGATGTAGAATTCCAATAATAT
>DEQI01000143.1 GCA_002360295.1 Planococcaceae bacterium UBA3370 | reverse complement strand
AATCATATTGTGTTGAATCGTTTTTTCGAACCCTTTCGGTAAATTAACGTCTATCGTTTCCATTAAAGTGATAAAAGCATCTCGCCATTTCTCTTCAATTAGCTCAATAAAAGTATCGTACATTATGATGGCTCCTTTAATTTCTCTCTATTGTCCTTTCGTTCTCTAGTCACCTTTCAGTTATTGAATTTAATGAAATGGACACATTTCAGCATAAATGATCGTTGTTACAGTAAACGAAAAAATAGCTAGATTTATGCATCAGAAACATTCTTTTTATAGAAAAAGTATCTCAAACTAAAATAATTGTCGAGATACCACTATACATATTTATCCAAATTCTATTATTGATAAAAGTTCACCTTCTAAACGGATGCTCATAAACTACCTATAGAGGAGGGAACTTTTTGAAAGAAAACCATACAAATGCGCAAAAAAACAATGTTCAAGCCGAAAATTTAGCATCTAAACTGACTAATATTGGTGCCTATATTTCTGCACTTGGCGATGCTATTGCTGCTATGGGGGAATTGTTAGATTTACAATTTGCTGAAGAAGAGGAAGCAGCGCTCATCCAGCAAGATTATGAGGAGCAACTTCAACAAATGCAAAGGCAAATTGACACCTTATCGAAACGAGTTTACCGCTTGGAAAGACGCTGTATATAAATCACCCATTTTATTGACCAAATGTAGCTTTCATTCTTTCAATTGGATCATCTTGAACAGTAGATTTCCAAACTAATATTTGCCCAGCACTAATTAACTCCTCCCTGAGTTCATCATACTTTACTTCTTGAACCGTTATATGCTGCTTTATGGCGATTGAAGCTGCAATACCTGCAGATTGTCCTAAAATCATAAATACCGGCTCCATTCGGATTGAACCATATGCGATATGTGAACACGACAAACAAACAGGTACTAATAAATTGGCACATTCATTACTTTTAGGTCTTATAGATTGATACGAAATCGGAAATGGCGAGATAGGAATTTGTACGTCCCCTTCATTGACAACACGCCCATCTAGTACAATACGCCTTACATTATGCGAGTCCATATGAAACGAAGCGAGGCCTACAGAATCTTTTACTTCTTCGTATTGCAAGCAGTTCCTATCTGTCATCACATAATCCGAAATCATTCGCCTCGCCTCACGTATATATAATTGATGTGGCCAATGTCCTGTTTGTATAAACTCATCTTTCGGAAGTCCAAATTGGGAGACTTCTTTTCGAATATATGCTGGCACACGTTCATCATTACCTAGGAAATAAAGCAATCCTATAGTATATGTTACATGACCTTGAAATATGTCTTCTCTTTCTAAATAGGTCCCTTCTGGCCACTTGTAGTTTTTCCCTACATTATCTGTAGAAAATGCCCCATAATTATTTAAATCCCTTTTCTCATTTGGTAATGGTGTATTTAGTTTCATCGCATCCCATATGCCATTCTCTATATAACGCAGTAATAATAAATAACGATTTGCGTCATACTGATTCGGTTTGGAAATAGGTACTTTATTCTCTTCATTTGTCGTTAAACAAATTCTAAAATTGTATGCTTGTAAGCGATGATCTCCTTGACCTTGAAACCCTAATGCACTTGCTGGTTCATTCGAAATTCCAAACAACAAACCACTCGATGGATCCCCTTCAATTACATACGGGTCAATCCACTTCTCAAATTTATGATGTGGTGCACCGAATTGGATACCATTATATATTTCCTTATACAAACTATTACTCTCACGTCCTACATAATAAGAAATATTCGCCTTTGCTAACAAATCTCCTTCATACGTACAATCAATAAATACCTTTCCCTTATAAATAGTGCCGTCTTCCATATGAATCTCCGTTATATTCGTATCATCCATTACAACTTTTTCTAGATGCTGCTCAAAATAACAAGGAATTTGATGATGCTTCATCCATCCATTAAAAATTTGACTCGCAACTTTTGGCTCAAATTGAAATTGCTTCGCTTTGCCATAATGCGCTGCTACTTCATCATAAAATTCTTTCGCAATTCCCCCAACTGCCGCCTCAGCTCCTAAATCGGTAGCCCCTAACCCACTTGCTGTCATACCGCCTATGTGCCGACTAAACTCTGCAATAACTACTGAAATCCCTTTACGTTTTAGCTGCACTGCACAAGCAATACCAGCAGGTGTTCCGCCATAAATAACGACATCTGCTTCAATTAGCCTATGCCCCCTCACTGTTACAGGCTTATAATAGTACAATTGTGAATACACCATTTTCATTCCTCCTAGCCTCATTTCGATTTTCAAACGTCCTTCAGCAGTATTTTGGAGCACTTCATCCTAATATGTAAGATGTAAAAATAAACTATAGATACTATTTTCTTTATTGTTTTCCAAAAACCTTTTATACTGCAGAGAAAAAAGAAAATTCGTACTAGCTTTCTTGCTAATAAACTTTAAATCATCCATGATCAAAAATTTTTGTTTGATATTAATAGGCATACAAATAGCTCATTCATACTAATATTCATATGTTAGAAATGAATTACAACTTTATAAGAAGGAGGTTCCATTATGAATAATAGATTTTGGGGAAACCAGTCTTGGGATGAAGGCATGAGCAACCAATCTTGGGGTGGTGGTATGGGCAACCAGTCATGGAGTGGAGGCAATTACAATCAAGCACAAAATCTCCCAACACGAAATTGTCCTACTCAATATGCACAACCAATCGTATCACCAACAAGACAATACGTACAAACTAACGTTTCTAACACAGTAGTACCACATATACATCCATCACATACGACAATAGTAAATAGACATAACATAAACAACCAACATTACTTCCCACATACTCAATCCGTAGTAAACGAAAAATGTGTCACAAATACGATGTGTGGTCAACCATATAATCCTTGCAAACAATCAAGACATAGACGTTGCGGGCAATAAAAAAACGAGGCTATCTTGTTAACCAAGATAGCCTGTTTTTTATGCAATTTAATTCACCGATTACTATCATCTTCTCATTTTAAACATCTCAAGAATTTGTCCAAGCTGTAGCAATGCAATTCCTTCGTAAAATCTTAGACCGAAATCATTTTGCCTCATGTTTTCTAGTACGTATACCTTTTATTAGCCTCTTAGTTGTTTTATCTGCTTTGTCGAACCCATTTTTCCTTCATAAAATGTTAAGCAATCTTTATCAGTTCGTTCTAAATGGACGATTTCTCCAATAAATAATACATGATCACCTGCATCAACCTCTTTCCAAGGCTTGCATTCAATATAAGCAGCCGCTCCTTCAATTTTTGGTGCACTGCCGGTGTTAATCCAATTGATTGAAATATCTGTTTGTGGTCGTCCAGCGAATTGCCATGCAATGGATTCTTGTTCATCGGACAAAATATTAATAGTAAATGCTTTACTTTGCATTTGAGTAAGCGAATTCGCTTTCTTATCAATAGAAACTAAAGCTAAAGCAGGCTCTAAAGAAACGGATGTAAATGAATTTACTGTGATCCCATTAATACCAGATTCATCGTACCAAGTAATAACAGTCACACCCGTTGCGAACTTCCCAAAAGTTTGTCTTAATAATTTTAGATCCACTTCTCTTCATACCTCCAATTCAATGTTACACAGATAATTGCGATGTTCATTAAATTAAATTTTCATTTTATATCGAATCATCTTTATATCTATGAAATATCAATAGAGAAAATACCCCAATGACAAACACCTAATGAACTCTCTCAGAGCCTTTTCAAACAAAAATAAGCGCTTATACTTCTTATCACACTCACAAAAACTCGTAAAACCTAGTTTTGTAAAATAGAATAAAGTAAAAGCGCTTTTTTAATGTTAATAAAATATAACTTTTTCTTTTTATAAAAGTTTCGATTCATTTTCAAATAAGGCTTTGAAAACAAAAAAACATAGCTCATTCACCTCTCTTTAGTTGTGAAGTGAATGAGCTATTGATAGGGGGCATTCCAATGAATTAGAAAGCATTATTAAATAGTGATCTTGTTTCGATAATAACATCACCGCCAACGATATAAATAATAAATGCTGACACTAATAGTTTTTTTAGAATTTTCATACAGTTACCCACCCCTTCCTTTTTTTGTTATAAAAATTTGATATAATTAAGTAAAGTAATAATACTTTTTCTCAATCCTTAGCACCTTGTGCTCTTCTATACCTTTAAATTAATTATACATAAGCAATCAGAAATAAAAAAATTTTTTCATATATTATAATTTTTTTATATTTATGTTACTTTATTAGTATATACTTACATTAACAGGAGGGTATTATGGAAAATTTCGGTACAACTTTTCGGAAATTAAGAACGTATAAAGGCATGACTTTAAAATACGTTACTTTGGGTATTACATCTGTATCATTATTATCAAAATTTGAACGAAATGAATGTGAACTTACTTTCCCAAATTTTAATAAATTATTACAACGTATTAATGTCACATTAGATGAATTTATGTATATTCATAACCAATATAAAAGAGATAATTTAAACGAATATATTTCATTACTAAGAAATCATTATATAAATAGAGATATTAGCGAAATAAAAAAATTACTAAACCAAGAAATGAAAAAACCTTACGATCTAATTGATTCAAGATTAAATATCACTATGATTAAATCGATTTTAGCAGATTTAACGGGAGAGTCTGTTGAGGCAGAAGACATTGACTATTTAACGAATTATTTATGGTCCGTTGAATACTGGCACGAATACGAATTGACTTTATATGGAAATACATTGCATATGTTACCTGTTGATTCTGTTATCTTATTATCAAAGGAAATTTTCAACAAAGGACATTTGTATACTCGTTTGCTTAATTATCGAAGAGACTTATATGGGATTATTTTTAATACATTAAGCATTTGCATCGAAAATAGACGTTTCGATGATGCTCAATATTTTTTAAATATGGTCAACAATTCTAAACCCTCTGAGCAGTTTATATTCGAAAAAATGCTATGTAAGTTTTGGCATGGCATTCTACTTATATCAATTGGAAAGCATAAAGAAGGTAAAGGTATTTGTAATGAGTTTTTATCTTTTTTACATTTGACAGAATCACAAGGAAGTCACTCTCTCTACAGCAATTACATGAACGACATCATTAAGAAAAACGAACAAAAAACGCACTAATTTCATTATCACTAGTGCGTTTTTTGTCAGCCTAAATGCCTTTCTAGCGGTATCCATTTTTACTAATCTATTTTTAAAACGCAAATGAAATCAGCTATCCAAAGAACTTTTTCCTATTTCCTGCACTTTTTTAGTTTTACAATAATGTTGATGTGCTTATTCTGATAAATAATCAAACACCAATTTCACATCCATATCTAAACCTTCTTAGTAGGTCGC
>DEQI01000190.1 GCA_002360295.1 Planococcaceae bacterium UBA3370 | reverse complement strand
GCTCATGAAAAGCGAACGCAACGGCAAGAAAACCGAACAGTTACATCAAAAGCGAACGCAAGAACCAAAAAACCTAACACAATAACAACAAAACCGCTCACAAAATTTGGTAAATTTACTCAGATTCACAACAGTGTGTTAATAATTCAATTAATTTTTCAACATTTCGTTTATTTTTCATCGTAGGAGAGTACAAGTAAGAAAATGTTCTCATGAAACGTTGACCATCTATAGTTAAAACGGCAATATCTCCGTTTTTTATTTCTCGCTCAATCACACTGCCTGAAAGTAAGGAAAGTCCAATACCTAGCATCACACTTTCCTTTACTCCTTGATTACTACTAATGGTTAATACAGATTGAACTTGTAGACCATTAATTCTGAAAAAATGATCTAAATAATTTCGGGTACCTGAACCTTCTTCTCGAGCAATCCATTTTTGTTGCTGGAGCTCAGAAATGGTAACGTGTGATTGTTTGGTCAATGGATTGTTTTGTGAACAAACGATATGTAATTCATCTTGCATAAATGGCTTAGTGATAACCTCGTGATCAATTGTTTGCCCTTCAATCAGTCCGATATCTACTTGCAATAATTTGGTGATGCGAATGATTTCTTCGGTATTGCCTATAATAACTTGTAACTTGAGCTTAGGAAACTGCTGCTGTAATTGCGCTAAAAAAGGAGGCAGAATATATTCTCCAATTGTAAAACTTGCACCGATAATGATGGTACCTTGAATTTCCTCGTGATAAGCTAAAATATCTTCTTTTGCGGCATCCGAAATAGCTAGTATTTGTTTGGCACGTTTGTATAAAATCTCCCCAGTAGGTGTTATTTGCACAGACTTTGGTGAACGCAAAAATAACGTTGTTTGAAGTTCGTGTTCTAGATTTTTCACATGTAAACTAACGCTTGGTTGAGATATATGTAAAATTTCTGATGCTTTCGTAAAATTATTCACCTCTACAAGGGTGACAAATGTTTTTAATGCATCCAATTGCATTGTCTTCACTCCTTATTATTAAAAATACTAATAATAACAATTATATATATGTATTTTACTGATAGTAAGGTTTTTTATACAGTTATCTTATAATAAATGAATGAAAGAAGTGAGAAAATGCTTAAAGAAAATAAAAATGGCCAATTTTTAATTGGAATATTACTAACACTTGCAATTGCTATTGTTGCAAAATTTATTTCTACCTGGCCATTTTTCTCGATTATGGGTCAGCTTGTTATTGCCATCATACTTGGGATGATTTGGCGTGCCACAATTGGCGTACAGGATTCGTGGAATACGGGTATCAACTTTTCAAGTAAAAAATTATTAAGATTAGGAATTATTCTACTTGGTATGCGCTTGAATTTAGCTGATATTTATAATGCTGGAGGAAGTGTATTTCTCATTGCGTTAGTTGATTTAGTTTTTGCCCTAATCGTTGTATATTGGTTAACGAAATTGTTTAAAGTAGAAGAAAAATTAGGCATTCTGACAGCTTGTGGGACAGCCATTTGTGGGGCAGCAGCTGTCGTTGCTATAGCACCTCAAATAAAAGCTAATGAGAGAGAAACGGCTGTAGGTGCGGCAATAGTGGCATTACTGGGTACAGCATTTACTTTAGTGTATACCATTTTTTATACGATTTTTAATTTAACACCAGAACAATACGGTGTATTTTCAGGAGGAACTTTACATGAAATAGCTCACGTGATTGCAGCGGCTTCAGCAGGTGGTAACGAAGCTGTTGATATGGCTGTTATTGTAAAATTAACACGTGTCGCATTATTAGTGCCTGTAGCGATATTAATTGGGATTTTATATCAGAAAAAAGAGAAGAGTGTAGAGAAAAAGGCATTTTCTTTATCCATTATCCCATGGTTTATTGTAGGATTTTTAGTGATGAGTGCTATTAACTCGACTGGACTAATACCTCAAAATGTAGCACAAGGCATTGTGAACATAGCCTATATTTTAATTGCCATGGCGATGGCTGGATTAGGATTAAATGTGGAAATTAAAACATTTAAGCAATTAGGTATGAAAGCATTTGTTGCAGGGCTGATTGGTTCCATTTTCTTATCAATAATTGGCTATTTATTAGTAGTTATTTTTCCAATAGGATAAAAAGAAAGGGGAGTTCGAAACAGATTTCGGACTCTCCTTTTTTGAATTCCATCAATAAGTTAATCAGCTTGTACTTCCTCTACCGTTTGCTCTACTTCCTCACGAGACATTTTTTCTCGTCCTTCACGCATGGCTTTTAATGTTTTATGAGCAAGGGCAAGAGGTAAGCGGCAGAATAAAAGAATTGTTCGTTTATTTATACTCTTCATATATTCATCTGCTTTTGCAAGGTTTTCTTCTGCATACGTAAACAACTCTTGGCGTCCCCATCCATCAGGCACAAAGCTAACGCCACGATCTTCTAAATCTTCCTGCTCGTTTCTTAAAATATTCACTGCCTGTAAACCACGGCCATAACCAATGGCTAGGTCACGATTTGTTTCAATGCCTTCAAATGTATACCATAGATCAGACAGCATGACTCCAACAAGTCCAGCGACATAATATGTATAATCATCTAAATCATCGCGACTTTGAATTTGCCAATTAGCTTTCGACCATTTTCCCATACCCATGGCCATTTCACTTGTTGAAGCGGTTACGATAGGCAACGCTTTTTCCGGGCAAGCTTTTAGCCAATCACCTAAACGAACGGTCACTTCTGGCCATAGTTCTTTTTGGGGAGCGAGTAACTTAGCATAGGCATCTTCGTCAAATGGTTGCTTTAAAAGCTCACTAATGGCTAATAGCAAGTCATGTTTTGTGTCATTATCTACTTGTTCATGGTCTTCAATTTCATCAATAGCACGCATTGCAAGGTATGCTGTTGCAACAGCCATTTTTAATTCTTTTTGTAAAAAAGTTATCGGAATATAAAAAGTACGGCTCGTTTCCTTTAAAACGCGCATCGCATCTTTTTGCAGTGCCTTATTCGTCATTTTGACTCCTCCAGTCATATATATACATCTACTATCGTATCGCAAAACGCGGAAAAGATAAAACACAAACTCCACAATTCATAAATAAGCGTAATAATTTTTTTTACACAAAATGACTAGCTTACGTACAAAATTCCTTCCAATATAAGGTCAATCGTAACTGTCAAAAATTTATACTGTTAAAATATAAAATATCATTTAAAATAAATAGTATTATAATTTCACAGTTTTGTTTCGTGAAAATGGTAGGTGGATGTATTGGAACGAAAAAAAACGTATATATGTGTAGATATCGAAGCAGCTTTGATACGTGGACGTCAACATATAATTGAGCTTGGAGCAGTAAAATGGCTTCCTAATGGGGAAAAGGAAACATTTACGCAGCTCATTCAACCTTATAAGTTCAAAAAATTAAATGCACATATTCAAGAATTAACAGGGATTACAACTGAACAGCTTCAAGATGCGCCTACTTTTAAAGAAGCCATATATAAATTTAAGCGTTGGTGTAAAGGGGATTATATTTTATTGACATTTGGGGAGTTTGACCGTAAAGTGCTTGAAGAAGAGCTCGCACGTAATTATATGAATAGCGACTTTTTATTCCCATTAATTGATTATCAACAAAAATATATGATAGAACATGGCTTAAAAGAGCAACCAAGCTTAAGTCGTTTAATGGAAAAACTAGGTATAGAAGTCCAGTCACAACACCGTGCACTAGTTGATGCAGAAAGCTTATTGAAAATTTTCGAAGTGACGAACGGTGAGACTCTAATTGAACGGCAGCAAACTCGAAGCATGATGATGTTGTTAACACAATTTAAGCAGATGGAAAACGTATATGATGTTGCTGTTACATATGTTAATTGTACTATTGGCCAGGAGCATCTTGAAATACAGCATGTTGAAACATATCGCGAGTTGCTCCCATATACTGTTCGTGAAGAAGAGCGTATCAATAAAGAAGGGGAAATCTATTTTTCTCAAGTAACGACGATTCAAAAATCGATTCGAGTACAAGCTTTTTTACAGCATGTTATAGAGCAAGCACATGGAAAAGTAGTACTTACGACATCCGGTTTACGTTCGATGTCAAGATTACTGCGTTTACATGAATGCACGATGCCAAAAACCGAAAATTTGCAATGGCAGCATCTGTTAAAAAATGATGAAATATTGGCCAAATTTTATCTGGGAAATCAATCTGTTCATACATTTGAGGCAAAAATGTGCCGCTTACTTCGAAAATTTGAAGGAATCATTATTGAAGAATTTATGAAACGCGCTTTATTACCTCAAGAAGCAATAAAAGTATATCAGTAAAAGAATTGGTAAATGTTA
>DEQI01000366.1 GCA_002360295.1 Planococcaceae bacterium UBA3370 | reverse complement strand
CTCTTTTATTTTCTTTGTATAATGCTTGCTGTCTTTGATCAAAAAAAAGAAACACCTATAGTAGCACCAGCAAATGGTGGGGAACGAAAGATGTCTTATGTATTTATTGCTATACCTGTTGTGGCAATGTTTTTAGGTGGTGGAGGAAACATTATAATTGTTAGACAGATGCATAATGTGCTTGGGGATCCTTTTATGTTCGTATGGGGACCCATTTTACTTTATGTTGTAGGTTGCTGGGCAACTTTCCTGTTCAGTTCTTTATTTTATCAAGGGTTTACTAAGAATGGGATGTGGATTAAATGATCAATTTGGATTTCATGATATATTGAGGAATTTCATGATATAAACAAAAATTTCATGATAAACAAATGGAATTTCATGATATATGCTTAGGAAATTTCTACGCGGTAGTAGTAATATAAAAAATATTGATCCATTCGATATACGACTTAAATGGTAATAAGTTACAAATGGCTTAATTGGCACTTGTTTTTTAATAAGTCGTATATCGATTTGTCGTTTTTGGTTAAATAGCGGTTAAAATTAGGCGGAAGAAAAAGGGACATGTCTTTTTATTGAATTCAAAAGCTAGAAGGCATAAGCTTTTTATGTCTGTTAGAAGTGATTGTATGATGCGTTCAAGTTTGTTATAAGATGGATTTATACGAGGATGTTTCCCACTTAAATCGCACTATTTAGTAATCAAAGTCGGAATTTTTACAGATCCGATGAGAACGGCAGAAGTATCATACTTCTAGCCGTTTTTTATGATTTTTCTAGCATTGTTTATGTGTTCATACATCATCAAAAAGATCTTTCTTTCCATCATCATTTCCAAACATTTTCAAAAAAGCGTCCGTCCATTTGCACCTTATACATAGGTAATGATAAAATGAAATTTGATACTATATGGGGTGAATATAAATGCTAAACATCTTAAATAAAATGTTCGACTTTAATAAAAAAGAATTAAAACGATTAGAAAAAGTAGCAGACTCAGTGGAAGCATTAGCATCACA
The DNA here is from genome assembly GCA_002360295.1 of Planococcaceae bacterium UBA3370. Taxonomy (GTDB): domain Bacteria; phylum Bacillota; class Bacilli; order Bacillales_A; family Planococcaceae; genus Metasolibacillus. The sequence continues at coordinate 1,599 of DEQI01000366.1, read as the reverse complement.
AATGGAAGCTTTAACTGATGAAGAGTTACAAGCAAAAACAGAAGAGTTTAAAACACGTGTGCAACAAAATGGCGAATCATTAGATAGTTTATTGCCAGAAGCATTTGCTGTTGCGCGTGAAGGGTCACGCCGTGTGCTTGGAATGTATCCTTTCCGAGTGCAAATTATGGGGGCTGCTGCGTTACATGACGGTAATATTGCCGAAATGAAAACGGGTGAAGGTAAAACATTAACGTCTACAATGGCCGTTTATTTAAATGCCCTTACTGGGAAAGGTGTCCATGTTGTGACAGTCAATGAATATTTAGCATCACGTGACGCAAATGAAATGGGCGAGCTCTTTGAATGGTTAGGCTTAACAGTTGGTTTAAACTTAAATAGCCTGTCAAAAGATGAAAAACGTGCGGCTTATGCAGCTGATATTACGTATTCTACAAACAATGAATTAGGTTTCGATTATTTACGAGATAATATGGTTCTTTATAAAGAAGAGAGAGTTCAGCGTCCTCTTCACTATGCTGTAATCGATGAGGTCGACTCCATTTTAATTGATGAAGCGCGAACACCTCTTATTATTTCAGGACAAGCTGGGAAAACGGCTCAGCTATATGTTCAATCCAATGCATTTGTTCGGATGTTAAAGGCTGAAGAAGATTATAACTATGATGAATCAACAAAAGGCGTTACTTTAACAGAGAGTGGGATTGAAAAGGCTGAACGTGCATTCGGTATCGACAACTTATTCGATTTAACACATGTACGTTTAAACCATGCCATCAATCAATCGTTAAAGGCGCACGCATCGATGCATCTAGATGTTGACTATGTGGTGCAAGATGGAGAAGTGGTTATCGTTGATAGCTTTACAGGTCGTTTAATGAAAGGGCGTCGTTATTCAGACGGTCTTCACCAAGCGATTGAGGCAAAAGAAGGTCTAGATATTCAAAATGAATCGATGACGATGGCGACAATTACTTTCCAAAACTATTTCCGTATGTATCAAAAGCTTGCGGGGATGACAGGTACTGCGAAAACAGAAGAAGAGGAATTCCGAAATATTTATAATATGGATGTTGTGGCGATTCCGACTAATAAACCGATTGCCCGTGATGACCGTCCAGATTTAATTTATGCGACGATGAATGGGAAGTTTGAAGCAGTAGCGAAAGATATTGCAGAGCGTCATAAGGCTGGACAACCTGTATTAGTAGGGACAGTGGCGATTGAAACATCAGAAATTATTTCAGCGCTTTTAAATAAATATAAAATTCCGCATAACGTATTAAATGCGAAAAACCATGAACGCGAGGCAGAAATCATTGCTAATGCTGGTAATAAAGGTGCGGTAACGATTGCGACAAACATGGCAGGTCGTGGTACGGACATTAAACCAGGTGAAGGCGTATTAGAGCTTGGTGGTTTAGCGGTTATTGGTACGGAACGTCATGAGTCTCGTCGTATTGACAATCAGTTGCGCGGTCGTTCTGGTCGTCAAGGGAATCCAGGTGTTACACAATTCTATTTATCGCTGGAAGACGAGTTAATGCGTCGTTTCGGTTCTGATAATATGAAGGCGATGATGACGAAGCTTGGAATGGA
>DEQI01000113.1:2843-3287 GCA_002360295.1 Planococcaceae bacterium UBA3370 | reverse complement strand
CCAAGAATTGTGGCTCCGTATAGAGTTCCATCGTCAGTTAAGGCCTGCGCCGCATTGCGTATTACACAGCTTTTTGTAGATATATTTCCAGGCAGGCAGTGAAGAAGGTAAAACATGGAAATGGAATCAAATTGACCATGTAACGCCGCGGGATAAGGTTCAAAAACATCATGGCTAATTTTATGTTTAATTTTTGATTCCCCAGCCCTTGTAGATGCCGCGTTCAGGCTAGCTTCGTTCAAATCCATTAAAGATATCAGACTACTCTCAGGTACGTGAGTAAGGTAAAACCCAGTTCCAACACCAATATCCAGATGGTTGTTACCTAAATGTTCCAGAAAGTGTGGAAGAAGGTGTTCCTTTGTAGGACATCCCCATGCAAGCCGATTTGATACTCCCAAAACCCACCAGTCATAAAGCTTTAGGGTAAGTGGTGTGTAAATT
>DEQI01000113.1:0-2753 GCA_002360295.1 Planococcaceae bacterium UBA3370 | reverse complement strand
ATGAATTACAAGGGGTTAAATGCTGCCGCAGCATAGCGATATTGAAATAGCCTGGTATGCTTCAATACAGCAGGAGCCGAATGGCTGGAAGACCGTCACCACACAGTTCTACATCCAGGAATTCAGTGAGTATATTGCGCCACTGCAGGATGCTGTAGATCTGGAAATCGCAACGGAGGAAGAAAGATCGTTGCTGGAAGCCTGAAAAAAGTATCGGGTGCTGCTAAACCGTGTGGACACTTCCGTAGCACCAGATATCGAGTGGCTTATTCAACCATAATAAACAGTATGTATATCATAGGTTATTAATTGTGAGTTTTTTCGGTGTGTTATTTGTTTGTTTGATGTTATGCTTTTGCGCCCCAAAAGGTTGTTTAGATGTATTTTATCAATTGATTTTCAATATCGTTTAATAAAGAAAAATTAAGCAAGCTGGATGTTGGTTTTTTGTTAATTGAATGGTTCTAATAATGTTTTTTTACTGTTGTTGAATGTGACTTGATAAGAAATGCAAGTAAAAATGATACTCTTTTTATTTTAAATTCAAACGGTTGACATATATATAGCAAGAGGTTTCAGGTGCGTTGTAGTGAGTTTATGTTAATAAAAAGTATAGTAAGCGTTGAAAAATGTAACTTTGAAATACGTTAGAATAAAAAAGAATATACATATAATAATTTAATCTTAAATGAAATTTATTAAAATTTGCAAACTATAATTTTGTGTATAAAAATATAAATGCACATCATCCTGATTATGATTGTGTATTTAATTGGTTGTTATTTGACTGCTATCAACTTGTTTTAATTTTATGATAGGTGCAAGATGGATTATGTTTGCTCCGTAGTTTTCATCTGTCAATCATTTGATTTAATTATAAACAGGAGAGTTATCTCGTTCAAAAAAAATTCATTGTTTATTGTAAGCGACAAAATTAGAAGGGAGTTACCAGTATGCCCCTCTAAACTAAGAATTGTTGATATAGATAAGAAAACATGTTTATCCTTTTTTATCGACGTGAATAATGAGCTGCCTGGCAAATTTACTCTTGATAAGAATGGCTATATTGCTGAAGAGGAACCTCCATTATCGCTTGTTTTTTCTCTGTTTGAAGGGATTAAAATAGCAGACTCACACTCCCTTTGGTTAAAAGAAAGACTATGTATATCCTTACTTGCCATGTTCAAAAAACGCGAAAGTGTAAATTCTTTTATACTAACAAATATAAATACATTTACCTGTAAAATTACTGGAATAATCAGTTTTAATATTGAGCGGCAATGGCATTTAAAAGATATTGCGGAATTGATTTATACGAGTGAAAGTTTAATAAAAAAAAGATTAAGGGATGAAGGAACGTCATTTACTGAAATATTGAGAGATACTAGGATGAGGTATGCAAAAAAACTCATAACTTCAAACTCTTATTCTATCAATGTCGTAGCCCAGAAATGTGGCTATAACAGTACTTCATATTTCATATGTGCATTTAAAAATTATTATGGTGTCACGCCATCTCATTATTTTGAGAAAATAATCGGCGTCACAGATGGAATAAACAAAACAATTGACTGATAATGTTTATTACAAGTTGTCTACATGTTAATTATAATATTATACAGCGTTTTTTCTGATGTGATATTCTGGAACCATTAATTTGTAATTGGGTTGCTGTCGCCTATTTTATACATACTATAATTGATGGTTTTCTATGTGATTTAGTTAATAACCTTCTGGGTTTATTTTAAGGGTTAATTGTTACATTGAAATGGCTAGTTATTCCCCGGGGCGATTTTCACCTCGGGGAAATTTTAGTTGGCGTTCTTAAAATGTGTACTTAAGACCAGCAGTAGTGATGAAGTTATAGTTTTCTATACCTGCTCCATTTTTGCTGTAGTCTGAAGTGTTATTATTGTGATCATAAAGTGAAGTATTACCTTTTTTATTCGTAACCCGATTCCATGCGCCTTCAACATAAACTTTTGCGTTAGGTGTGACGTAATAACCTGCATTGACTGCAACAGAATAGTAATTTTGGTCTTTGACCTTACTGCGATAAGTGATTCTTTTTCCCGGGTCATAGTGTTCATCGTTATCAGATGATTCCACCCAGCCGCTGTATTTAAATGTGCCACCGAGTTCAAAATCTTCATAACGATAACTTCCAGTCAAGCCAATGTAGGGCATTTTAAAACGTTGTTTGTAGCCGATTGCTCTTTCTCCATTCGGGAAGGAGCCGATATCATCTCTGAATCCCTCCTCAGAACTGTAGATATAGGAACCACCTCTGGCTGTAAAGCTATAACGGCTTTCCTGATATCCGGCCATGAGTCCCAGGCGGTAATTGGGTTCGTTGAGGAGCCAGCCTTTGATATTCAGATCAAATTCGTTGGCATAATTGAGTTGTGTATCAGGGTGTCTACTTTCATCCGTCCAGGTTCCGGGGTTACTGGAATCCATCCAGTCCTGATCGACCATATTGCCACCTCGGCTGCCGAGAGTTGTCCAGCCAGCAGCCCCGATAGATATCTGGGGCATCAAATCCCAATTAATTGCACCTTTAATAATTGCAGCGTTATTGAATTTCCAGTCGAGTTGACTGACTTTTCGGCCTCCTTCTTCGGCTAGATAAACACGCTCTTTTGTTTTTCCGCTCAGAGTTCCAAGACTAATGTCCGCATTTATGTTGTCAGGAGTAAACGATAAAGTCTCGGTAGAAGCAAAAGAGCTGATCGCAATAGGGGTTGTCAGGA
>DEQI01000055.1 GCA_002360295.1 Planococcaceae bacterium UBA3370 | reverse complement strand
GTTTTACGGTCATACGCCTGGTCGTAACTTACGTCAGGGAAATCTGCTTTGTACATCGGAATCGTTGACATAATGTTTGTACCAGGTGCAGTGACATCCGGTTTAATATCAAAGTTCGGAGTGGATGGTCCACGTGAACTCGAATCATTTACTTCGTCACCAGCTGTTTGAGTGGAGCCAAAGTTGCCAAATGTAATCGTTCCTGATCCCTCTTTTAATACTTCTCGAATGGCCTCTCCATCTGTTTGAGACATATCAAACGTTGGTAAGAATTCAAATGAATCACCTAGGAATGTTCCAGATGCATTTGGCGCATTTGTACCGCCAGCAAAGTTATGAATAATTGTTGCGACTGCCCCATTGGCTTTTGCATGGGCGATTTTATCCACAAATGCAATACTTCCACGAGAAATTAAGGCAACCTTCCCATTCACATCTAGTCCAGCGTAATCTTTTGCTTCCCCGTTTCCAGGAACCGCAACAAGTTCAAACTCACCTTGAAGTTGTGTTGCTAAATCTTGTCCAAAAGTTGTCCCCATCAATTGTAGTTGCTTCGTTAGATTATAACTTCCAACTGAGACATTGACTTGTCCGTTATACATTGTTTCTGGGTTTGTTGTGTTACCAACCGCAATTCCTAAACGAGCTGTTGATGGTGTACCCATTGTGCCACGATTAGGACCCGAATTACCTGTTGCGATAACAGAAATTGTCCCCGCCATCATCGCGTTATTAATGGCAAATGATCCACTATCTGTCTCTGTGTTAGACCCACCACCTAGTGATAGGTTAATAACATCCATCTCTTCCAAAACAGCTGTTTCAATCGCTTTCACAATACCAGAAGTAGACCCGCTTCCATAGGCTCCAAGTACACGGTATGCATATAAATCTACTTTAGGTGCAATTCCTTTAATACCATATTCATTGGCACCGATTGCAGCAATTGTCCCTGCCACGTGCGTACCATGTGACGTATAGAACGCACTTCCTCTATCATTAAATTCAGGAACATTTGCTGGACGCTCAACAGGTGAAGTTTCTGATGCATCGTCATCCGCACGGTTTTTTGTATACGTAGATGAGTTCGGAATGAAGTTTCTTCCACCTTTATAAATGCCAGCGAACTCAGGGTGATCAGCGTCAATACCTGTATCCAGTACAGCCACTTTAATGCCTTGTCCTTCAATTCCCTCGTCCCAAAGCTTTTCAATGCCTAGGAATGAAATACTTGTATTCATTTTCGCTTCCACTTGTGAATCTTTCAGTGGATTTAATGAAGTAGAAGGTTTTACTTTCTTTGTTTCTTCTAGAGCGTATACCGTTGTATCAGGCTCTACTAAAGTAATTCCTTGAATTGTTAGGAGTTTATCTAGGTCATCCGCTTTTACTACTGCGGCAAAACCGTTTAATACAGTATCGTACGTATATCCTTGCGTAATCGCAATATTATTAATGCTTAACTCTTTTTGCACAAAATTTTGCTGAGCTTTGACTTTAGATCTCACTTGATTTTCCTGTGCGGAAGAGAATGCTCTTCCATTTAAGTTGGCTATTCCTTTTTCAAGGGCAACCGGTTTCTCAGACAAGTGAATAATAACAGCAACGTCCTGATTGCCAGATAGACTTTGTAGCTCTTCGTGTAGTTTCGGCCCACCTTCTAGCACATTTAATTGCTCGGCAATCGCTGCCTTTAATTGCAACGCGCTTTCGCTTTGTGTCGCTGGTTTAAATGGTTTAACCTCATTTGCTGATGCAGTAGATATTGGACTAAACAACGAAAAGACCATCGCTAGTACTAAGAACGAACTAAATAATCGATTAATCAATTTCCTCTTCAATATATACCCTCCTAGGGACAAATTATTTCCTACTTGGAAACTCTTGTATTCTTCATTTATCGAACCAGCGTTTTAATTTCCGGTAAGCAACTGAAAAATTAACTTTTAAAAATATTCTAATAATTATTCACCTTTATGATTTAGCGCTCTGGTACTCCCTTTCCGCGGGCATGGCTTGAGCCTCCTCACTACGTTGCGGGGTCTCAAGGCTCATGCTTATCCCGCAGGAGTGTCGCACCGCCGCGCTAAATCATTAATTAATTTGTATGACTTTCGTAAATTCTTAATATAAAAAAATGCATTTTTATAGTTTTTCAGTTCCTTTCCAATCGACAAATACTTCTTTCTTACTGTTAATCTCCACTTTCGGTGACGAACCTTGTTATGACAATAACCGAAATAAATTGAAAACAGACTATTAATCGACTATCCTTCTAGTATTCTGTAATGAACAAATCCTTTCTATTTTAATTTTTTTAGTTCTTGTAAATTGGTACCTTGCCAATGTATGTCCCACTCTACTTTTCTATGACTCCATGTAAAGCAAGACATTCCACTTTAAGATGCCAGCTGCAGCACTGTTGAGTCAGACTTGTTCCAAATTGATTCAACCCACTCCGGATGATCGATGAATGGATTACGATTACCCTGCCATTTGAAGATAACCTCGTTTCGGTTTCTCTCAAACTCGTCTACAGGGTCTAGTTCATGCCATTCTAATAACACAGATAGCTTCCCGTGATAGGGAGTTGAACCGTTATTAAGCTTTTCATTCAATTCGAGATCGACACGGTCGCCTGCCTCATATCTAGTAGCCATGTAAAATAGCATTCTTGCTACGTCACCTTTGACGCGGTCCGGTGGTTCCCAGGAGTTTGACTTTTTGAAGCACCCGTCACAGCCTTTAACAGCACTTCCCCCATTGTCAAAATCAAGATTTCCGCGGGCACTGTTTACCTGAACATCTGTTGGGCGTAGATGGTGAATATCGGTCCCCGGTCCTTTCGTTGTGCCAAAGTTGCCATGGGATTGAGCCCACACATGCTCACGGTTCCAGTCTCCGACATTGCCGCCGTTACGATCTTTTGAGCGGGACTCATTGGAATAAAACAGGATGACGTTATTCACATTATTCGGATCTTCATCTGTTTCCCGTAACGCATCCCACACTTCTGAATAAGCGAGCTGTTTATGATTGGAAATAATGTCGTGAAGAGCCGTTTTTAGTGCCTGTCCTTCTTTTCCGATTGCCTCTTTATAATAGTCATCAGCTGGTATTGGTGGTGACACTTCATCCGATACCGTTACACTGAAACTGATTGTGACTGACTTAGCTCCATCACTGGCTGTGATGCCAATGATATGACTACCTTTTTCGAGTTTAAGCGTTAATACGTCCGTTGTAAGATTGATCGTCCCTTTCGTCGAAGAATAAGATAGTTTATCTCCGTTTGGATCTGAGAAATGCTCGGAAAGTGCTATAGAAAGAGTCTCGCCAATTTTCACTTGTTGATTAGGTATTTCTTTTTTGACCACAGGTGCTTCATTTTTCGTTGGATTGTAAATGCGCTTCCCATTCGAATCATAAAATACGATATTTTCCGAATCAGCACCCGAAACATATTCAATCTTCTGAATATTTTCCGCACCTTTAATTTCTACTTTATTCGGTCCCTCGACAGTGATATGCCCCATCGTCGTGCCTTTCATGTCCACTCTTAAGCCATTTTTCTTCGGTTGCAAAATAACACGATTCGTTTTGAAACCTTCACCCGTCAGTTCCACATAATTCCCTTTGAGATAAATGCCTTCCTTCAGCTGTGTAGAGGCATCCATATACACCGAGACACTCGGTTCTGCTATCACGACTTGCTTTTTCTTCTCATTTATCAGGTTATACTCTTTTCCAATTGGCACCGGCTCCCAAACAACTGGCGTATCGAATCCGATTTGTACTAATATCGGATCATGGTCACTTGCACGCCCCGCCATATCCGTAAAGTCGGCATTAATGTGCAATATGTCGATTTCAGTTTGTTCGACTAAATGATTGGATACTAAAATATGATCTAATACTTGTGAATTCCCTTGATAGACATACGAGTAACGATCAGCTGTCTCTACTTGATGTATCATATTTGTCATTAAATTGCCTTCATGAATCTTCAAGCTATCAGAAAACTGGTAGTCGTTGAAGTCACCGACAGATACGACATTAGCCTCTGGATTTTTTGCTTTAATATCTGCAATAAATTGATAGACAACGTTCGCAATATTTTTACGCTGTACTTCACTTCCATAGATAGGTGGCTGTGTCGATCCAAATAATGGCGTATCGCCTGATTTTGAATTCCAATGATTCGCTATGACAATGACCGATTCTCCTTGGAACTCAAACTGTGCCACTAACGGCTTTCGACTACTCTTAAACGCTTCATTGTTCGGCTCAATACGACCTGGATTGTGCGTCAACTTTCCATTTTCATAGCCGACTGCGGTTGTAGCATCCCCATGAGGAATCCCGTCCGTTAAAGTCACACGGGCTGGATTATAAAGAAAACCTACTCGAATATTGGCATTCGCTTGTCCGCCATCTTCGTTATTCACCGGATCGATATTAACGTATTCATAATGAACGCCACCCGCATCTTTAATCGCTTGAATCAAACGTTCATAACTGGCAGCTGCCTTCGAATCTCCGGCATCTGGTCCGTTATTATCCTGTACTTCCGTCACACCAATGATGTCAGGATTTTGCATATCGATAGCCAAAGCGCGCGCCAGTTTTTTTGCTTTGTCAGTTGTTGTTGTTTTTGTGTTATTCGAGAAATTCTCCAAGTTGTAAGAAGCGATAGTCAATTGGTCCTCCGCTTTTACAATGGTTGTTTTCTCTGGTGTAGCAGTTCCTTTTGTATATGCACCTTTCATGTCATTTAATGACACATAAATCTTATAATTTTGATATGAATAGCCTACTACCCCGGTAATCGGTCCTTTAAATGTGTCGCCTGTTGCCACTTCGAAATCCCGCGCAAGTCCATTTGGCTCTAAACGAAACTGAATGCGATTAGCGTTTTGGTTGTTTTGCTCTAACAAAACACCGCCATGTAGCGTATTTGTTGCTGCGCTTTCTAGGACAGTCACCAAATCACCATGCTCTTGAGGTGCAGTCGCTTTCACATTCCCAACTTGTACACGCATACCTTCTACACTCTCCCAGAAATCAATTGCGTCCACTTCTGGATTAAATATTGTAAGGAAATCACTATCGATATACGCTGTTGGTAAATTCGTTTCATCAATAATAATCGGCTGAGGTAGGGCTACACCTCTTTTGAGAACCGTCACTTTTCCACCTTGATCATCACGGACATTAATTTGTGTTACTTTCATATCTGTCTGCTGTCGATCATCGTATCCATCAATCGCGTATTCACTTACTTTTCCTGTAACCGAGACGAGATCCCCCACTTGAATAGGCCAAGCATTTCGTCCACTGTAAAGAATAATTGCCTCAGATGTCTTTGGATCGTTATCCACTAACTCATCAGGTGTTTGAATGTGATAGTACGTAGAACCACTTAATGTAAATGAATACGTAACGACCCCTTCAATCCCTTCTACCACTTGATTGTTAAATGGAGATGTGTGACCCGCCCCTTGAATATCATGAATTTGAAGACTTTCCGTTATCACATATGTGTAGGTACTCACTTCACTAAAGCGATAATCCTCTGTTATCACAACCGCTTTTAGCACTGTGTCTTCTGTCAATTCGATTGGCGTTGTATACGCTAACCCGTTTACAATCGGATCAGTACCATCCAACGTATAATAAATTTGTCCATTCATCGTTCCAGTAGTTAATGTAACGGTTGTCTTGCCAATGAATGTGCCACTACTTGGATTCGCTAAAGCAGGTTGGACAGTTGTCCGATCTTCCACAATATCAGCAATGAATCGTGGTATTACTTGATAATCGTTGTCGAACTGCTGGACAATGCCCGTAATCGAATCATATGCCTTTCCAACTGATAAACCTAATGAAGCATTTTCGTCTCGAACAAGGAATTCGTACCCATCCGTCGCAGCATAATTTGCCCAGCCACTCCCAGCCTGCACATCAGACAGAATGACATTGTGAATCGTGACAAGCTGCGATTCATTCGCTTCCGATACTTCTGAACCTGTAATCACTTTCGGCGTAGGTGCTCCACTATTTTCGCCCTTGTTAACAATTGTCGCTCCATCCAGTTGAAGCAATCCACGGTAATTCGCCAATGTACCCGTTAATGTGACCTCATCTCCAATATTCACATTTAAACTAGTTGGCCTAACCGCAATACCACCTGTCGCATCTTGGACTGAAATTGTATTTTTCAAAATAGCAGCGACAGTCCCTTTAATGACTACAGTTTCACCAACAGGTAATGCACGTGCATCAGCAATTGGCAGAAAATCTGTTGGTTCCGGTTCACCAGGTTCTTCTGGAGAAGATCCATCCATCTCATGGAACCCTAAATAAGCAAACGTATCTTTAGGATAAACAATCCACTTTTCATCCCGATTAAAAGCATCGCTCGGAATGGAATCGCCTTTTAGTACTGATGCTTTTCGAACTAACGTGACATCAGTTCCCCAGTTACTCCTTGCTCCTACTTGTCCAAAAGAATCGATCACGTTGTCCGATCTTTTTAAAACAATCGCATCGTCCCCATTAAAATTAATCACACTTACATTTTCAAGGTTCCCCTTACTTGTCAGTTCTGGCACGGCATCTCGGTGATAGATGACATAGGTTTCTCCATTGTTTAAAGTGCCCGATAAAGCGAGTTTTGCTGTGACATTCACCGCACCATTCGCATATAATTCCAGCGAATAAGCACTTAAGTCAACAGCTGTCCCTGTTCCGTTGTACAATTCTATCGCTTTATTAAAACTGCTTCCTTCCACATACTCTGAAATAATTAAATCTGAAGCTGTTGCCGTACTAACTGCCGTTACTGTTGATGGAAAGGCTGGTGCTAATAGACTCACAACTAAAATGCTAGATACTAGTGTATTCAAACACAACTTTAATCTCCCAAAAACCATTCAAGGCTATCCCCCTTTCACTGTTAAAATGATTGATCAAGAAGCAACTACTCATGTACAAAATCAAAAACCTTTTCTACCATCATGTTGTACCATCGCTCCTTTACTACTAGTAATGGCATCGAATATTGATATATTCATATACCTTACTTCATAGTAGCATCGCCAATAGATGAACTCCATGAGACGTTTTGGTTAATTTTAGGAGGTTTTGGAACCATTCAAAAATGTAAATATTACATAATACGACAGTTGAAAAAGACTAAAAGTGATTATATTTACCTATATAATATACAAATTATGTAACATATACATAGATACTATTAACGAATCAAACGCACATTGTTTTGATTCATAGCCCTTTATTACACTTCAATAACTCATTCCTTTGGTATTCTAATATAATCAAAAGGAACTATTACTATTGGTAGACAAAAAGGGGAGGTTAGGAGTTATAAGGCGAAATGTGTCGGGTTGCCTACAACAAAAAACTAGTAGGACAACCCTTTAGTGGGTTACCTACTAGTTCTCTATCTTTTTTGCTTATTTCAACGCGATATTTTCAACTCTGACATCTTTCCCCTCACCATCTAATCGGATTACGTATTTGTAAAAGTCTTGTAGGATTTAACGATCATAAATATTTGATATTGCCTCAATGATTGTATTTACTTGCTCTAGGTTAAATTAGAAATTTGTCTTCTATAATTCCGCTGTATATAACATCCAGAATTATACATTTTGTTCAATTCATCTTCATCCATGCGCTCCTCTAAATCACCATCATCACTTACAACTCTAAAGAATGTTTCTCCATTTAGGTGATTCTCACATATTGCTCATCTAAAATATTCATACCTCATTCACTCCTTCTAAAAAATCCTTATCTACTACATTGTTTATTAGCCATGTTTCATTTCCAATCCCACTTGAAGGTACATAATAACCTAGCTTCTTTGTTAAAACATGTGAAATACGCTGTTCTACATTCATATGTGACTTACTAAACCCTTTCTATTTTCCTTTAGATTTTAGGTCGTTATTTTTCAGGAATATCCAGTAATAATATTCATTTATTTCATTAACTCATGTAGTGAAGAATATCACTCTTCAATATTCTTACTTAACTTTCTTTCAAGCATAATAATTTTTATTTGTTTAACAATTCCACTATTACTAGAGAACTTTTGAAGTACCACTAGTAAATCAAGCAAGCTTTTATGATAGGTTAATAGTTCTTTTTGATAGGATTTCTTTTTTGTACTCGCTAAAACTTTATCAATTGTTTTTACAATTTCATCGTGAATATCTGTATACGTTTTTATAAACAGCCATACCTTTGGTGTTATTTCAATAGCTCGAATCGCATTTTGCTTACTTGGTTCAAAGAGGAAGAGTTCACATGCGTCCTTTTGACGTTTAGTAAACTTATTTTCAATGTAAACTCTCTGAATTAAATCTAGCCTACTTTTTCCACCATAAACATATCCAATTATACTGTCTATTTTTTCAAATTCTTGTCCAATCTTCCCACTCCTTAAAGTTGAATTTATATCACTTACAAAAAACAAAAAAGCTGATTACAAAAGAACCCCATTATTGAGATCCTTTTGTAATCAGCGTTATTATCCGAATCTTGAATTAAGACTCTTTGCAAATAACTTCGTACTGCCTTTTGGTTATCCTCAACTAATTAGAGGTTGTCCACTGGCTCAGTTGTTGTTTACATTTTCTATTTTATAGAAAAAGTATACCGAGCTAGATTAAATTACAATCCTTTTAATTAATTTACCTACTAGAATTGAAACAAATTACAGATGATAACAGGTTTCAAATGTATTTCATCTTTCAAAACCCATACTTTTTTCATATGAATATTGCTTAATCTGTGCATAGATACCTATATTCTCCGCAAGCACCTAATAAACCTTGTACATGCACCCTATTGGTTTTAGTGGAGCGCGATGCGTAGATTGTTTGACAGACGTTGGTTCCAGATGAACAGGAACGATCGACACTTTATTCGTTGGCATAAGAAAACACCTCCCTTGAATTAATACATTAATAATACCGAGAGGTGCTGTATGAAAATATGCGTAGTTTAAATACGGGCTTACAGAAAACGTAACATACGAACAATTAAAGATGCACCTAAAACTCGAATAGGGCATCCACCCTCTCACCTGTTCCTTGACAACGTAAAAAAATTTTTCAGTTTTAGCAGTAGGCATCGTTTACCCTTCAAAATTATCAGAATAATGAAGTGTAAGCACAAAAGAAAATCTCCCCCAAAAATCGCGTATTTCATCGATTTTTGAGAGAGACGTGTTCTAATTTTTCACGGATTTTCAGCCGTTATTTTCAGGGCGTACCCAGTGCTTCTAAAACTTTGTTAATTACTCCTTTAGCATCATAAGATTTAATTTTGAAACTATAGTTACCCTCAACTGGTGTATCAATATCTTTGAATAAGTAAGCATAATTTAAATGCGCTGTAACGTTATAACCAGTTGGTGGCATTAAATCTGTATCACCATCACCATAAGATACAAAGTTATTCGGGAATACTACTACTAGATTTCCGCTTTCATCAATTGAAACATCAATATCTTCATCATTCACAGCAGCCTTATCACTATGTTCTGCTTTGAAACGTTTGTCAACATACTTCTTAACTTCTTCTAAAGTTAGGTCTTTCGCTTCTTTTAAATCCTCATCAGAATATTCATATTCAGGATTATCACCAGCTGGTGTCCATTTTTCATTAGCTAAAACACCAACGATTTCTTTAGTGCTATTATTATATACAACTAATTCGTCACCAATTCTAGCAACATTTCGCATTTGGAATCTTAGAGCATTTAGAAAATCTACTTTAGTAACATTAAGATTTTTTACATTTGTTACTAAATCAAATGTTAATGTATCAAATTTTCCCCCACTTATCTGAACATCCTTAACAGTTAGTTCGCTATTCTCGCCTTATACGCTCATCGCGTTTTATAACGAGCCTACACCGGGCAAGCAGCTTTCACCGCACACGGCGTGCCATCAACGATTATTAAAATTAATATCATATGTTTGTATTTAATTGGTATTATTCAACCAAAACAATAAACCTATACAAATGAGTTGTATAATAATCATTGACTGGGTTCCTTCGCTCCTGCTAGTTTTACCCTTCTCACATGTTACCATGCAACTCCAAACGGCTAGCGATCGACACTACTACAAACCCGCTGCCATCTCATACACCTCATAGGCTCTATCTGCCTCTTTGTATGAGACTTCAAACGTTCCGTTAGATTGCTCCCTCTTTTTAATGACCTTAGGCTCCCACTATCCTACGAATGTATTGTCTGTTTAACAGTTCCGAATTGTACAGACACCCTGATTACTATTAAAAATAATCGGCATATGAATGAACTCCTAGCTTAGCTTTTACACATTCATACGTATCATTCGCAGCTTACATGGATTCGTCTACCTAGCCATAGCCATTTTTTATGGAACCCCGCATTGGACTCTCACCAATTACGACTTCACCTGACTTCGTCCCTTTGTGATGATAGTCACGCACTGGACGCAGGAGGATTAGGCTCTTGAGCGTTTAGGAACTGTTGCTCATGCACAGGATTTTCACCTATGATTGCTCTCTAACAGTTAGAAAATTGCCTTGCGATTTTTAAAATATATATAGAAAAATCTTAATTGTCATATATCACAAGGCATATATCCACTCATTTCACTAGTAAACTAGTTTATAGAGTAACGTTTCGTTTCGTTTTTTTGAGGAGTTGATTTGATAAATACATTAGCTGGATCTGTAGTTAATGTCCACGCTAATGTAATTGTATCCCAAGTCAATGTGACATTAACTGGCTTTCCTTCAATTGTAAGAGCAAATTCAACTTCATTAGGTTCTTTATTATTCGTTACAGTTATAGCTAGTTCTTTTCCTTCATTACTTACTGCAATTGTACCACCTACTACATCAGCAATTGCTGTTGCAGTTTTTTCAGTAACAGCTGCAGAGAATGTAAGAATAAGAGAATCAGCAGTGAATTCTTCACCTACTATAAAAGTTATTACTTTCGTACCGTCTTGTTGTGCATCTACATATGTTGCAATTGCTGTATCTAAATCTGTTTTTGCTTGATCTACTTCTGCTTGTGTTGCATCTGCTTTATCAGCTACTGTTTGTGCTGCTGCTACTGCTGTTTCAAGAGCTGTTTTTACAGCTGCTGTTGTCCATTTTTCTGTTACCAATACATCAGTACCATCTGTTGATACCGCTACAAATGTTACTCCAGCGATTGCTGTTGTTAATGCTGTTTTATTAACCGCTACTTTCGTACCGTCTTGTTGTGCATCTACATATGTTGCAATTGCTGTATCTAAATCTGTTTTTGCTTGATCTACTTCTGCTTGTGTTGCATCTGCTTTATCAGCTACTGTTTGTGCTGCTGCTACTGCTGTTTCAAGAGCTGTTTTTACAGCTGCTGTTGTCCATTTTTCTGTTAC
>DEQI01000069.1:4274-9421 GCA_002360295.1 Planococcaceae bacterium UBA3370 | reverse complement strand
TGCTAGCCGTAGATGGTGGTGCCACGAAAACAACATGCTATTTAACCTATGGAAATGACATTTTATTCGAACAAACAACAACAGGTGTCAATTACCAAACGATTGGCCAAGAACAAGTGACTGCTGTTTTTATAGAGCTATTTTCTACCATTACGCATTATACGCAAACCATTGATGCTGCTTGCTTTGCTATTGCAGGTATGGACACGGTGACGGACTATCTAGTTTTGCAAAAAATCGTGAAGGACTGTTTACAACAGAACGGCCTGCTTTGTCGGAAGCTTGTTATTGAAAATGATGTGGAAGCTACATTATTAGGATTAGCACAAGGACGTAATGCAACGCTTATGATAGCAGGAACGGGCGCAGTGGCTTTTAGCTCAATTGATGATGTCATTACCCGTGTAGGCGGTTGGGGGCACCGCGCAGGAGATGAAGGCAGTGGCTACTGGATAGGCAAAGAAATTTTACATGCTATTTTTCGTGCTGCTGATGGACGTGGAAAACAAACGCTGCTGACCAAACTGGTCTTGGAGAAAATCGGCTTAAAAACGACGGATGAACTTATGAACTGGCTGTACGCCAGTGACTACCGAAATGCCCATACTGCTTTACTAGCTAGTGTGTTACAAGTAGCAATTGAACAAGAGGACACAGCCGCGCTAACAATTGCCTTTAAAGCTTCAGAAGAATTGACGCTACTCGCTACAACAGCGCTATCTGAAAATAGCTCCACCCTTTTCCTAAACGGAGGCGTATTACAATTTAATCCGTATATACTGGAGCGAGTAATGCAAAATGTAAAGGAGCAGTACCCTAACATACTCATTTCTTTATGTTCAGAGCAGCCCATTCATGCGATTAGGCAACGAGCGGGCCTATTATTAAAAAAAGCAGAGCTATAAAACACTTAACTAAAAAAGCAGCATACGTGGAGTGAAACATCCCACCGTATGTCTGCTTTAGTTTTTTATTCATTTTCCAAATAAGGCTCATTAATCGAAGCTAATTCGCTTGTGACGGCCAATTCATTATTATAATAAAATTCTGTACGAACTACTCCGTAATCTGGTGCATAGAAATAACGAGTTTTTCCATTATCAAGTACCTCTTCCACAACCATAACATCCGTGAAGTGCCCATAGGCTGTATCAATTTCTGTAGGGAGTATGACCATTTGACGGTTCCCCATTTTCTTTCCTTCTTCAAATGGCAGCGTCAACATCACTGCAATCGATTCAAGTGCATGGAGCTCTTGTTCCGTATAAACTGAAGTTGGTTGTTCCGCTACTTCCTGCTGCAAAACAAGCTGTACTTCACTTGTTGTGATCCGATAAATTTTTTCTACAATAGCCCCGCCGTTTTCGATGATTGTTTGCACGTAATCTTCTCCAAGCCATGTAGTTGTTTCCTTATAGCTTGCATATTCATTCCCTGTGCCTTTAAAATAGGCGGTCGTCCCACTTGGCATAAAATAACGTTTTAAACTGAGCGAGTTATTCTCCTGAATGTTTGTTAGATTGTCTTGGTCCGTGTTACCTTGATTAGACTGCATTTTATAAAAGAAAAAAACGGCAATACTTAGAAGTACAATGGCTATCACAATATAGAACCACCTATTTATCGCGCTTTTATGTTTTAACTTTCGACTACTTCTCATTAGCTCATGCCCCCTTTTTCAATTAGACGTATACTAGACCATTTAAAGTGCAGTCTTATGATAGCCGGACTCTGTTTTGAAATATAAATATTGGTCTTCAATCCACAAGTTCTCAACCGTATCACGCAAAATAATTTGTTCCTCTGTCCCATCACGTTTAATCTTCGTTAAATAACCACCTTGTGAATAATTACTAAAATAGATCCACTCGCCTAATCCGGTAATGTAAAGAGCTCTACTATCGGAAAGTTGCTTATCCTCACCTGTTTTACTATTCATCACATGTAATCGGTCACCGTCGTTCATATCGCTATAATAAATCAGATCGCCAATTTGATAGCTATCGCGCATAGCATGCATGTAGGCAAATCGCTTACTTGTAGCAGCAGGATAGTTTTCAGTAACCCACGTATGATCTTGTTTCATTTGGGCATCATGTACTAACAAATATTCATAGCTCCCATGTTGTCCTCGATCTGGTACAGGGTCATTCCATGTTGTATCGACATGATACCACTGTCCATCTACTTTTACTAAGTTCCATGCATGCCCGCCCGTATTAACTTCGCCTACAACATACAACACTTCTACATCCATAGCCCGTAACAGCTTCGTCATAAATAATGCATAACCTTGGCATACTGCTTTCCCTTCTACGGCTACCGCATATGCACTATGTACATTTGTTTCGGCTTGTTCACTATATACTGTATTTTTAACGATATAATCATTCGCAAATTTCACCTTTTCAAAATCAGTCATTGTTTGGACAGGCACATTCGATAAAATGGTCGTTATTTTTTCATCCACTACCTTTTCTTGTGCCCCATTTGTTAAATAGGCTTGTGTCACACGAATGGTTGCTTCTTTTTTTGAATACGTATATTCAATAGAACGATCACTAAGATGTCCAGCGATATAGCTATCTTGATTGGAAGCTTGTGCAATGGCTCGCTCTATTATTTTCTCTAAATCGGCTGTATTACCTTGATAATGCAGCTCAAATTGCTCGGTATATTGACTAAAATAGGCATAAAATGCTTCTGCCATCGATTGCTCATCATCCACAGTAGATTGTAGTTGTTTCTCAGTATTCTTCGCTTTCAGTGGTGAAGCTTGTGCGATTTGTTGATCTTCTCGTATGGAAACAGGAATTATTTCAATATTTTGATGATAAAACTGCTTCGCATCCTCATAAACAGGCTTTGCAAATACTAGTATTAATCCAATGATGATTAACTTTCTCAACGAAAACACTCCCTCCTACTAATCTACATACATTTATTATAATATGTATAGTTTAGCCTAATAAAAGGAAAAATATCACTCATTTGAATAATTATGATTAAACGAAAGGGTCTGTTAACTGGACAGGAACTATTCACACATTAATGCAGGGAAGAAATGGATTTCAACACGTAAATGCAGCTATAGATTGGAACTTTATAAGGGGATGAACATGGGGACGTTATTTTTGGCTCGTAAGTATTTTTCAAAAAGCAACTTACCACCAACGTTTTGCTACTATCAAAGATAAACCTCAATAAAGAACGTCCCCCCAGCTTATCTACTTTTCACCACCAAATTAACGGCTTGCTTGATGACTTCATCCATTTTATCACCATCACCTTCAGCATTTTGCACACACTCTAATAAATTGGTACTAACAATAACGCCAATTGTACGGTCTACTGCGGATCGTACAGCTGATAACTGAGTAATGACGTCTTTACAATCTTTCTCTTCCTCCATCATTTTTAAAATACCGCGCAGCTGACCTTCCATTCGCTTTACACGATTTTTCATTGGATCTGTATATTGCATCTATTAAAACTCCTCTCAGAAGTATCTATTGTTCGTTTTATTATATAGCAAAAAAAAGAAGTCGTCTCAATTGAGAAGGCTCCTTTTCTTGTTTATAACATGTGAAATTTATTGAAATGATGCGTATTCACCACTCGATTAGTAGAAAAAGTACTACAATGACTCCCTGCAAGGATAAATAGCCCGATGTAGTACTTATTAATTAGTACGTAACAACCAAGGAAAAGTTTCACTTACTTAAATTATTTATCTTTATCACCAAAAATTGTTTAATAGTCGATGGACTTTCACAAGTATGCTGATACGCACTGTCGCTATCTATCACGGTATTTTTTACAATGAAATTTAAAATGAGCAACCTTTTATTCAGGCTGCTCATTTTAAATCTTTCTATACCGTTGCATGTAATTGCTCTTTCAATACATGGACCGCTTGTTGAATATCCACTGATTTATTTTGCTCTTGCAATGCCTCACCAATGAATATGACAGCACGTTCTAGCATGTCTGGCGTCGTATTCCCCATATGTCCAATACGGAACGCCTTGCCTGCTAAGTGAGCTAGTGCACCTGCTACAATTAATCCACGTGCTGCTAATGATGCTCTAAATATAGAATCTTCTACACCTGCAGGATATAAAATACAGCTTAATGTTGGGGCTGCGATTTCTTCACTTGCTAGTGCTGTCATTCCGTAAGATGCGAGAGCTGCTCGGATGGCTTTCCCATACGCCATGTGACGTGCTTCACGTTTGGTCATTCCTTCTGCTAACACTATTTTCATTGCCTCATGATATGCGTAAATTAAATTAACTGGTGGTGTAGCAAAATAGTTTGCTGGGTTTTCCATAACTGGTCTCCAGTTGTTTATATCGCAATAATACGCATGAACTGTTAAGGCTTCTCGTGCTTTTAGTGCCGCTTTACTAAATGCCACAATAGCTAGCCCAGGTGGTACACCAATTGCTTTTTGCGAACCAGTTAGGACAACATCAATTTTATAATCTGGATGTCCGTATTCTTTACTCATATTTTCATTCATTGCCGCTGTTGCAACAACACCATCAATAATGGCTAACGCACCTGATTCTTTTATGAGCGGAATTAATGCATCTAAATCCGACGTCACACCTGTTGATGTATCAGCATGTGTTATTGTTACAGCTTTATAGCCTGTTGCCAACTTATTCTTTATTAATTCAAGGTCTACTCTTTGTCCCCACTCCGACTGCAGTACATCTACTTCAATACCAAATGCCTTGGCAAGTGGCGTAAATCGATCGCCAAAATAACCGTGGCTAATAACCAATAAACGTTCCCCTTGGCCTACTGTGTTGACAATCGCCATTTCCATTGCAAGCGTACCTGAACCTGCTACTACATAAACTTCTCCATCCGTTTGTAACATTTCACGCGTTTGCTGCAATGCGTCTTTATAAATAGCAACAAACCTAGGATCTGTATGACCACGTGTTTCACTAGCTAATGCCTCGTAAATTTCGTCCATTACTGGCGTTGGTCCAGGTATTAATAGCATTTCTTTATTTCTCATTAACATGACCCCCTATGTATTATCTCTTGTAATATACATTCTATATCAATCCAAAAAAACCTTTTATTTCATAAAAAGAGCAAGACCTTGTTCAGCTCCGACAAGCGCTGGA
>DEQI01000069.1:0-4098 GCA_002360295.1 Planococcaceae bacterium UBA3370 | reverse complement strand
TTGCTTCATGTCAAACTAACTTATTTTTTCATACCCAGGTAGTGTTAAGAACTCAACGAAGTCATCTTGTATAATTAATTCCCTGAACAGTTCAGCCGCTTCGGCATAGCGACCGCCCTCATACGCTTGTTCCCCAACAGCGCTTTTAATTTTTACAAGCTCTTCTTCAAGCACTTCAAGCACTAGCTCGAGTGTTACTTTGCGACCATCATCTAGTACACCTTTTTTATGGCGAATCCATTGCCACACTTGGGTACGAGAGATCTCAGCTGTTGCAGCATCTTCCATTAAATTATTAATCGGTGCTGCACCATTTCCCCGTAGCCAGGATGCGATGTATTGCACACCGACACTAGCATTGATACGTAAACCTTCTTCTGTAATTGTCCCTTCTGGAATAGCAACTAAATCTTCCGCTTTCACATGAACATCTTCACGTTTTTTATGAATTTGGTTTGGCGTTGGCATAATGGCATTAAACTGCTCCAAAGCTGTCGAAACCATACCAGGGTGAGCAACCCATGTACCATCATGACCATCTGTCGCTTCTCTGCGCTTATCTTCAGCCACTTTTGCATACGCAACAGCATTGGCTTCTTCGTCACCTTTAACTGGAATTTGCGCCGCCATACCACCCATTGCTGGAGCATTTCGTTTATGACAAGTTTGTATACAAAGTGATGTATAGGCTTTCATAAATGGCACAGTCATTGTCACTTGACCACGATCAGGTAAGACCACTTCTGGCTGATTACGTAAACGTTTAATGAAACTGAAAATGTAATCCCAACGGCCGCAATTTAGACCTGCTGAATGTTCACGTAGCTCATATAAAATTTCATCCATTTCAAAAGCAGCTAATATCGTTTCAATTAATACCGTTGCTTTAATTGTCCCTTGTGGAATTCCCAGATAATCCTGTGCATACACAAATACTTCATTCCACAAACGTGCTTCTAAATGGCTTTCAAGCTTTGGCAAGTAGAAGTATGGTCCAGTACCTCGAGATATTGCTTCTTTCGCATTATGAAAGAAATACAAACCGAAATCAAAGAAACTTCCGGACATCGGTTCTCCATCAACTAATACATTTTTCTCAAGTAAATGGAGACCTCGAGGCCGTACAAGCAATACTGCTGTTTCATCATTAAGCTTATACTCTTTCCCTACTTCATTCGTAAATGTAATCGTTCGGCGAAGAGCATCACGCATATTAATTTGCCCACTAATCATGTTTTCCCATGTTGGACTTGACGCATCTTCAAAGCAAGCCATAAACATTTTTGCACCTGAGTTTAATGCATTAATAACCATTTTGCGGTCAACTGGGCCCGTTATTTCAACCCGGCGATCTTGTAAATCATCAGGAAGTGGAGCAATTGTCCAATCCCCTTCCCGAATATGCTTTGTTTCTGGTAAGAAATCGAGTTTTTCTCCAGCATCTAAGCGTTTTTGGCGTTCTTGACGTTTTTCGAGCAACTCTTTACGACGAACGTTAAACTTTTCGTGTAGAGAAAGAATAAATGCTAATGCTTCAGGTGTTAAAATTTCTTGCGTCTGGGCGTTTTGTTCACCAACAATTTTTAATTTCCCTGTTGTTGCTTGTTCCATTTTCAAGATCCCACCTTACTTAAAATTTTATATAGAGGTATTCGCTCTCTATAGGGCGAATACCCTTGTTTGTTCATTCATTTTATACGAACTGTTCTGTTTCAGTAGAACCAGCCATTGCTGTTGTAGAAGATGTACCACCTGAAACAACTTGTGATACTTCATCAAAGTAACCCGTACCTACTTCACGTTGGTGGCGTGTTGCTGTGTAGCCTTTAGATTCTGCAGCAAACTCAGCTTGTTGTAGCTTAGAGTAAGCAGCCATACCATTGTCTTTGTAGTCATGCGCAAGCTCGAACATTGAATAGTTTAAACTGTGGAAGCCTGCTAATGTAATGAATTGGAACTTGTAACCCAACTTACCTAATTCGCGTTGGTATTCTGCAATTTCTTCATCGGAAAGTTTTGCTTTCCAGTTGAATGATGGAGAGCAGTTATATGCTAACAGCTTACCTGGGAATTTAGCATGGATTGCCGTAGCGAACTCACGCGCTTCTTCTAAAGATGGGTGAGATGTTTCGCACCAAATTAAATCTGCGTATGGCGCATATGCTAATCCACGAGCGATTGCTTGCTTAATGCCTGCATTTGTACGATAGAAGCCTTCTGGTGTACGCTCGCCAGTAATGAATTCTGCATCGCGTGGATCAATATCTGAAGTAACCATGTCAGCTGCATCTGCATCCGTACGAGCGATAATAATTGTATCAACACCTAGTACATCAGTTGCAAGACGAGCTGCAACTAAGTTACGGATTGCATTTTGAGTTGGAAGTAATACTTTACCGCCTAAGTGACCACATTTTTTCTCAGATGCTAATTGGTCCTCTAAGTGAACTCCTGCAGCACCCGCTTCAATCATACCTTTCACAAGCTCGAATACATTTAACGGACCACCGAAGCCTGCTTCAGCGTCAGCTACGATTGGAGCGAACCAATCAAAATTATCTTCTCGACCCTCTGAATGATCAATTTGGTCTGCACGTTGTAATGCTTGGTTAATACGTTTAACTACAGCCGGCACAGAGTTGGCTGGATATAATGATTGGTCTGGATACATTTGACCAGCAAGGTTTGCATCAGCTGCTACTTGCCACCCTGATAAATAAATTGCCTTTAAACCTGCTTTTACTTGTTGTACAGCTTGATTCCCCGTTAACGCTCCTAAAGCATTAATAAACGGCTCTTCATGTAAAGAACTCCAAAGGCGTTTCGCACCACGAGCAGCTAATGTTTGCTCGATTACGACTGATCCTTGTAATTTCACTACCTCTTCTGCTGTATAAGCACGCTCAATACCTTTCCAGCGTGGGTTTTCTGCCCAGTCTTTTTTTAGGGCTTCAATCTTTTCTTGACGAGTTGACATGCTACATTTCCACCTTCCCAATTATGTTAAATACACTCTGCAAAAAAATATGTTAAAACTGTTCCATAACAGGTGTACTTGGTGTAAATTAATATATAACAGAATAAATGAATTTTCATTATTTTCTGACAGAATATGTTTTTTTAACGATAAGACTTCAAGTTTTATGGATGAATGGGAGATTAAAAGTAATACAGGGGGGGAATTTTAATTATGCAAATTGACAATGTATCCATTACAAAAGATGTATTACAGCAGTACAGAGATATTTTAGAAGATTGGATTCCAAAAAACTCAACCATTGCAATTGCTCAAGGGGATAAATATGTTTATTTTAGTTCAAGTATTCACAACGATCATCTAAAAGTAAATACTCAGATAAGGACGGATAGTATTACCTATAGAGTATTACAATCACGTACGAAATCTGAAGGGATAGTAGAAGATTCCTTGTTTGACAAGGAGCCGTATTATAGTATTGGATATCCGATTATTATTAATGAAGAGCCTGCTGCACTCGTTGTTTTTTGTCCTCAAAGCTCCATTAAACCAAAACTTGATACTTATCGCTTTTTGACAGGCCGACGTGAGGAAGATTGGATTCCTATTTCTATTGAAAAAGTTTCACATATTGAAAGCTTACAAAAGAAAACTTGGTTTTATAAAAATGGTCAACAATTCATGTCTTCTATAACATTAAAAGAATTACAAAAAAGACTGCCTAGTACTTTTTTACGAATTCACCGATCATGTATTGTTAATATTCAATATATAGAAAAAATTTCACGAGATCTTACATCTAATTTTATTGTTATTTTGCAAGATCAAACAGAATTACCTGTTAGTCAATCGTATTTAAATGATCTTCGTAGTATTTTAGAATTTTAATCCCTTTTATTGAGAACAATAAAAAAACCACTGATTGGTATCAGTGGTTTTACTATTGCCTAGCGACGTCCTACTCTCGCAGGGGGAAGCCCCCAACTACCATCGGCGCTAAAGAGCTTAACTTCCGTGTTCGGTATGGGAACGGGTGTGACCTCTTTGCCATCATCACTAGACTTGCACATGGATGTGCTAGCTTCTGCAATGTAACACGATGTTACGTTTTAACAGAAGTT
>DEQI01000159.1 GCA_002360295.1 Planococcaceae bacterium UBA3370 | reverse complement strand
TACAATGTATCGTTGGCGATTTCCAATGCTTCCTCTTTCGTTTTAAACGTTGTCACCGCTACAACTGGACCGAAAATTTCTTCTTGGAAAATACGCATTTTATTATGACCTTTAAAGATAGTCGGTTTAATATAATAACCTTCTGCAAAATCGCCCTCTATTGTATTACGCTCTCCACCAATGAGACACTCTGCTCCTTCTTGTTTACCAATATCTAAATAAGACAGAATCTTTTCCATTTGTTCTGTTGAAGCTTGTGCACCCATCATCGTGTTTGGATCAAGTGGATTGCCTGTTTTAATGGCCTCTACTCGCTGTAACACACGTTCCATAAACGGCTCATAAATAGACTCTTGGATTAACGCACGCGAAGGGCAAGTACACACTTCACCTTGGTTTAAAGCAAATAGCACAAAACCTTCTACAGCCTTATCTAAAAATTCATCATCTGCCTCCATAATATCTTCAAAGAAAATATTCGGGGATTTCCCACCTAACTCGAGCGTTACCGGAATTAAGTTTTGTGATGCATATTGCATAATTAAGCGTCCTGTAGTTGTTTCACCTGTGAAAGCAATTTTACCAATGCGCGGGTTTGAAGCAAGTGGTTTACCAGCTTCTAAACCAAAGCCATTCACGATATTGACAACACCTGGTGGTAATAAGTCTGCAATTAACTCCATTAATACCATAATCGATACAGGCGTTTGCTCAGCCGGTTTTAAAACGACACAGTTACCTGCCGCTAAAGCTGGTGCTAGCTTCCAAACCGCCATGAGTATTGGGAAATTCCACGGAATAATTTGGCCCACTACACCTATTGGCTCATGGAAATGATAAGCTACTGTATCGTTATCAATTTGACTTAGTGCCCCTTCTTGCGCTCTCAGTGCTCCTGCGAAATAACGAAAATGATCAATTGCTAAAGGAATATCTGCATTTAATGTTTCACGAACTGCTTTACCATTCTCCCACGTTTCAGCTACCGCTAACAGTTCAAGGTTCGCTTCCATACGATCTGCAATTTTCAGTAAAATATTGCTGCGTTCTGTAGCCGATGTTTGTCCCCAAGCATTCTTTGCTTCATGTGCTGCATCTAAAGCTAATTCAATGTCTTCTTCTGTAGAACGTGCTGCTTGCGTAAAGACTTGTCCAGTTACAGGCGTTACATTGTCAAAATACTGCCCTTTTACAGGTGGTGTCCATTTACCACCGATGTAGTTGTCATAACGCTCCTTAAACTCTACTACTGATCCTTGTGTGTTTGGAAATGCATAAACCATTAATACTCTCCCCTTTGCATGAAATATGTTGATCATACCTCGTACACAAGCTGCCACTGCTACTAGAAGAAAGGTATTTCTATTATTATATTGTCAGAAAACAAGAATTATTTCAAATACTAATTGTCATTTTTCTAAATTTACTGAATTTTATTGTTTGCTGCATATTTTTTTATATTTGATGTAAAATAATGGAGCGCATATATACTAGGAGGATTTACTGTGAGAAGACTATTCGTAACAATTGTATATATAGCTACCTTGTTTTTCTTAGCCAATACAAATGTAGAAGCTAACCAAACTACTATTAAAATATCGCAAGATACAGTAGCTAGATTGCATTTACAGCATGAAGCTGTGAAATATATTACGCTTTATAAAGGGCAGCAATTTGTGGCAGCAAAGGTAGAGGATCATTGGGAGATAAAGGTCGGTAATGGTAAGGTAACGATTGCTTCACGCTTTGCTACTCCTTCGAACTCATCAATAGCCAATGCAAAATTAAATAATAAAGTAGAAATTAATACGATACATTTCGCTAACGTTTATCCAAAGCATGAGAAAAAAGGAAAATTGATAGCAACTATTGCTAAAAACATGCGCATTAGCTCTAATGGTCGTAAAGGTGATTTTTATGAGGTTATTATTGGTGGTCGGAAAGGCTATATTCATTACAAAGATGTAGAGCTCGATAAAGGGGTTCCAATTTTAATTTATCATCATTTCGTTGAAAACCAAAAAAATACCGCATTTCGAGATAGTTTATCCGTTTATGACATCGATTTATTTGAGCAGCAAATGCATTACTTAAAAAATAATAACTTCACGACGATTACTTTACAAGATTTCGATCTTTGGCTGCAACGGAAACAAAACTTACCTGCAAAGGCAGTCGTATTAACATTCGATGATGCGAATCTATCCGTACCTCAGCTCGTATACCCAATATTAAAGCAATACGGAATGCGTGGAGCCACTTTTATTATAGGCGATCGAGTAAAGGTGGAAACACCTGAATTTAATATGCTTAAAGTCCAATTTGCTGGCTTTAAGGAATTAGCCATGATTTCAGACATCATCGATTTAGAGCATCACACTTACGCTTTACATAGATTTAATACCGAAACAAAGCGAGGTTATTTGCAAGATACAAAGTTAAATGATTTACGACTTGATTTCAAAAAAAACACGGAAGTTATTCAACAAGCAAATAGTACTTCCCATCCAAAATATTTCGCCTATCCATATGGAAAGTATAATAAGAACCAAGAAATCGCGTTAGTAGATAGCGGCATTTCACTCGCCTTTTTAAATAAAGGTGGAAAAGCCAAAATAAATAGCTCCCGTTTTTACGTACCACGAGTACCAATTCAAGCAACAACTACATTAGCTCAGTTTAAACAGCTCGTCACTAACTAAACATGTATGGAATATTGTATACTTGTGTTATTCAATATAAAGGTGGAACTGTATGCGCATAAATAAATTTTTAGCTGAAGCAGGCATCGTATCACGCCGCGGTGCTGATAAATGGATTGAAGAAGGCAAAGTAACAATTAACGGTCAAGTTGCTACGGTTGGTAGCCAAGTTGAAGAGGGAGATACCGTTTGTGTTGACGGTAAACCTGTCAAAAAAGAAGAACAGCTCGTTTATATCGCTTTAAATAAACCTGTTGGGATTACAAGTACAACCGAACGTCATATAAAAGGAAATGTCGTAGATTTCGTTAACCATCCTTTACGCATTTTCCATATCGGCCGTTTAGATAAAGATTCTGAAGG
>DEQI01000208.1:5184-5587 GCA_002360295.1 Planococcaceae bacterium UBA3370 | reverse complement strand
CATTCCTTTGTTTAAACAGGATGTAAAATAAAGTCTTCCCCTTTTTCCCCAAAAAGAAAAGGCCCATCCATCATGATGAGCCCTTTACCAACAATATTATTTTTTTGGACGAATAAACATCGCATCACCGAAACTAAAGAAGCGATACTGTTCATTCACAGCTTCCTCATACGCATGCAATATAGTATCTCTACTCGCCAAAGCACTTACTAGCATGACTAGCGTAGATTTAGGCAAATGGAAATTTGTAATGAGTCCGTCAATGGCTTTATATTCATAGCCTGGGTAAATGAAAATATTTGTCCAGCCATGCTCTGCCACTATTTTACCGTTATGTTTTGTAGCAACCGTTTCAAGTGTACGTGTAGAAGTCGTACCGACAGCTATCACTTTGCCACCATTC
>DEQI01000208.1:1383-5076 GCA_002360295.1 Planococcaceae bacterium UBA3370 | reverse complement strand
GTACCTAGGCCTACATGAAGGGTAACAAAAACCACTTCTACCCCTTTTGCACGGATTTCATCTAGTAAGCTGTTCGTAAAATGCAATCCCGCAGTAGGTGCAGCAGCTGAACCGCGCTCTTTCGCGTACACCGTTTGATAACGATCTTGATCATCTAATTTTTCTCGAATATACGGAGGTAAAGGCATTTCACCTAGCTGCTCTAATATTTCATAAAAAATGCCTTCATAGGTGAATTTAAAAATGCGACCACCGTGATCTAACTCACCTACACATTCCGCAGTTAATAAGCCTTCACCAAATGAAACGACAGTACCTACTTTCACACGTTTAGCAGGCTTCACTAACGTTTCCCATTCGTCGTCGTTTGTTTGTTTTAATAATAAAATTTCAATATTAGCCCCTGTATCTTTTTTAGTGCCCATCAGTCGAGCAGGTAATACACGTGTATCGTTCAATACGAGGCAATCCCCCGCTTGTAATTCATCCACTATATGCCCAAACTGGTGGTGCTCAAGCTCTGTAGAAAACGGATTGACGACTAATAATCGGCTTGCAGTCCGATCTAATAATGGGGTTTGTGCAATTAACTGTTCTGGTAAATGAAAATCAAAATCTTCTACTTTCATTAAAAAAACTTCCTTTTATTTAGATTGTTGTGGATTATATCCGAAGTGGTCGTATGCTAAATTGGTAGCAACTCGTCCTCTCGGAGTTCGCTGTAAAAAACCAATTTGTAATAAATACGGTTCATATACATCTTCTATCGTGACACGCTCCTCACCTATTGAAGCTGCGAGAGTATCAAGCCCAACAGGACCACCTTGGAACCGTTCAATCATCGCGACCATTAATTTATGATCGATATGGTCAAGTCCACGTGGGTCCACCTGTAAAAGCTCTAGCGCCTGCTTTGCTAAATCTACAGTAATAATACCATCACCTATTACTTGTGCATAATCGCGTACTCTTTTTAATAATCGATTGGCGATACGAGGTGTTCCTCGAGAGCGTCTTGCAATTTCATAGGCAGCTTGTTGCTCGATATTCACTTGAAATAGCTGTCCGCTTCGTTCAACAATTTTAGCGAGTGATTGTTCATCATAGTATTCCAAACGTAATAATACACCAAAACGGTCTCTGAGCGGTGCGGATAAGGCTCCAGCACGTGTTGTTGCTCCTACTAACGTAAATGGAGGTAAATCAAGTCGAATCGAACGAGCTTCAGGTCCTTTGCCAACAACAATGTCTAGGCAAAAATCTTCCATGGCAGGATACAATACTTCCTCGATTGCTCGAGGAAGTCGATGAATCTCATCGATAAATAACACGTCTCCTGGCTCCAAGCTACTTACAATAGCAGCTAAATCTCCAGGTCTCTCAATGGCTGGACCACTCGTCATACGCACCTTTACGCCCATTTCATTCGCAATGACCATAGCTAGCGTCGTTTTCCCTAAACCAGGGGGACCGTACAAAAGCACATGATCTAAACTTTCCTGACGAAGCTTAGCTGCTTCAATGAAAATTTTCAAGTTATCTTTTACTTGATGTTGACCTATATATTGAGCTAATTGTTGTGGGCGCAGTGAATATTCAAGTTGCTCTTCATTATCGCTTGCTACACTAGACATTATACGATCTGTCATGACGAGCTCCCCCCTTCCATTACGATAGTTTTAAAAGTAACTTAAGCGCTTGTTTCATATAGGCTTCTGTCGTTTGCAACGTATCATCTTGCTCTAACTTTGGTTTCACTTTCGTTAACTCTTTCTCAGAATAACCAAGTGCGGTTAAAGCTAACATAGCCTCTTCTAATTCATGTTTATGAGGATGTACACCAAATAGAGGGAGTTCATCTTCTAAACTTGGCAGTTCGTATGTTTCTAATAGAGAACCGAGCTTTCCTTTTAAATCTAAAATCATTTGACGTGCAGTCTTTTTACCGACACCCGGAAACTTCACTAAAAACGGCTCATCCTCTTGTTCAATCGCTTGTATTACTTGTCCAGGATTACCTGTTGCTAAAATAGCTAGTGCCCCCTTTGGACCTATTCCAGACACTTGAATTAATTTTCGAAATAACTCACGTTGATCTAAATTTGAAAAACCATATAATAGTTGCGCATCTTCACGGACATACATATGTACATAAATTTGTTGTTCTAACTCATTTATGCGGAACGTAAAAGGATTTGGTGTGTAAAGCTGCCAACCAATCCCTCCTTGTTCTAAAACAATGTATTCCGGAGTTACGCGCGTTACTTGTCCTTTTAAATAATCATACATATTGATCCCTCACATTCACTGCTTTAAATTATAGCATAAATGTTCGTATTTTTATGTTATAGACTATATTATTATGAATAATAAAACGAAAGCCTGATTTTATTAACTGTCTTCAGTTTGTCCATATAAAATACAAAAGAATGCCCCTCAAGTCGTCGTCAAGAGACTTGTGGAACATCCCTATTATGCAATCTTTTTTATCATAGGCTATCCATCTATTGCACTGCAAACTTCTCAATTTGCAACGCTAGCTTTGGCCACGCTTTTAACGCATCTTTTGTAAACGGTATTAAATAATCTAAAAATGGCTGCCGTTCACTTTCATCAACCTGTAGAATGTAAAGCCATTCACGTAGCAATTCGTTTGGATAGTGGACATATGTCAGTTGAGGTAAACAAATTTTTGTATACGGGTGCTCCTTCAGCAATGTACTTAAGTCATACCCTGTATTAGGCAAAGCACGATGTAACCATAAGATCATTTCATCTGTTGGTGAACCAAGCGTTGCTAAATCAAAATCAATTAACGTTATTTTACCGTCTGCGTTTAAAAAATTATGGTGCACTACATCTCCGTGCAATAAAGTTTGTGCCTTTTCTGGAATAGTCATTGATAATTGGTGAATGGCTTTATGGGCTGCATTAGCAATTGTATAGTAATGATATTTTAAATAAGGGTACAATGCTTCTTCATGCCGTAAAAATCGTTCATAACGTACCATCCATTTTTGTTGTAAATTTTGTCGTGGCAAAAACTCTTGATGCCAATCAATTTTCTTATTTGTTTCGTGTAGAGCTTGTAAACAATCTACCGCCTGTATTCTTTCCTGCTGATTTTCAAAACTGGCACTTCGCCCTTCCAACCAACGTTGAACTAGTAAGCCCGACTTTTGTTTGGCGATTGGAATATGATAAGGAAACTGGATATCACTTAATTTTTCATGTATTCTTTTTACTTTTTGTTCTGTCATGTGATCTTCATATTTTTTTACGAAATAAGCTCCTGATGCCGTTTCCCACTTCCAGCAGTTGTGTTTAATTTGCATATTACCATCGCCATGGTGGGGATGGCATCATAGGGTAATGGTGCATTGGATAATGGTGCATTGGTGAGCACGGCATACATGGCGGTGGTGGGCATTGGCAAGGTGTCTGCTCCATATGATTCATTTCTTCGTAATAGTGTTGACCTGAATGATCGTTTTGTGAACAATTCGACTGTTCATTTACCGATTCTCCTTGCTGTTGCATCCATTGCTCTTGTTCCCATTGCTGTGACATTCCTTGCTCTGGCATCCACTGTTGCGACATTCCTTGCTCCGGCATCCACTGTGGTGGCATTCCTTGCTCCGGCATCCACTGTGGTGACATTCCTTGCTCCGGCATCCACTGTGGTGGCATTCC
>DEQI01000208.1:1150-1338 GCA_002360295.1 Planococcaceae bacterium UBA3370 | reverse complement strand
GGTGGCATTCCTTGCTCTGGCATGTATGGTTGTGGCATCATATGTCCTTTGTTGCAATGATGCGGCATCATATGTCCTGGCATAAAATGATGTGGCATCATATGCTCATGCATAGGGAAACAACATACCATTGGTTGATGCGGCATGTACATTGGATGCATCGGGATTGGTTGCGGCATTGGCATTGG
>DEQI01000208.1:0-1025 GCA_002360295.1 Planococcaceae bacterium UBA3370 | reverse complement strand
GGCTGCCATTGCATCGATGGCATCTCTTTTTCCGGTTTCATTTGAGGAGGTGGTGTTGGTACTGGTGCAGGTTGTGGCTTTTGCACATGTGGGCTTTCCATTTTTTCCTTCACCTTCTCCTTAACAACTTTTTCCTCAGGTAAATATATTTCCATACCTGGCACTACATAATCTGGATTAGCTAAATGAGCATTTAATCGTTTCAACTCATCAAAACCAACCCCATATTGTTTTGCGATTTTCCATAAGGTATCGCCTTTTTGGACGATATGAACACGCATGGGCATCCTCCTTTTCTCGTTTTATCATATGTTAAAATGTAAAATTGGACACAAAACTTTTAGGCGCGTTTTGAATGACTCGTGTTACACTATGTAATGAATGATTGTCTATATTCATAAAATGCTTGAGGTGATGAAATGAAAAAAATGTTAGGAGAAGAACGCCGTTATGAACTGCTAACTTTATTAAAAAATAATAACGGACCGATTACAGGAACAGATTTAGCAAAACACGCAAATGTATCCCGTCAAGTTATTGTGAATGATATGAATTTACTAAAGGCACGGAATGAGCCGATTGTTGCAACAAGTCAAGGCTATTTATATATGCAATTAGAAGAAAGTAAAAAAATCTTTGAGCGAAAAATTGTGTGTAGTCATACTGCAGAACAAGCTATAGATGAACTTATTACGATTGTAGACTGTGGCGTGACAGTTAAAAATGTCATTGTCGAACATCCTATTTATGGTGAAATTACAGCTTCCGTTATGGTTTCAAACCGCCTTGAAGTGGAACAGTTTATAAAACTAGTAGAGGAAACAAAAGCGAACTATTTATCTGCTTTAACAGATGGCACACATTTACATGTCTTAACCGCTTCATCAGAAAAAAATCTCGATTTAGTGGAAGAGAAATTACGTGCTAAAGGTTATTTAGTGGAAAATTAACGTGATAGGAAAGCAGTTTGGTTTCTAATTATTACCGCAATATTTATTCAAGATTCCTATGACACACATACATTA
>DEQI01000109.1 GCA_002360295.1 Planococcaceae bacterium UBA3370 | reverse complement strand
ACCCCTGCAAAAAATGAGCCAATAGCAAATGCAACTACTTTATAATAGGTAGTATTAATGCCCATTGCGTCTGCTGCAATTTCATCCTCACGAATCGAAATACAGGCACGACCATGACGAGAATTTGTGAAATTTGAAATGACTAGAATCGTAATAACAACACTAAAAAACGCATATGTCCAAGTAGATTGATGCATCACCTGCATCCCAGCTGCCCCGCCAACATAATCTACATTTAAAAAAATGATACGAATGATTTCTGCAAATCCTAACGTTGCAATCGCTAAATAATCTCCTTTTAAACGTAACGTAGGGACCCCAACAATTAAACCAGCAAGCGCAGCTACTAATGCACCTAATAATATTCCTGTTATAAATGGCATATGTAGTTGCATTGTACAAATAGCTGACACATAAGCACCTACCGCCATAAACCCAGCATGGCCAATGGAAAACTGCCCCGTAATACCGATAATAATGTGTAGACTGACCGCTAACATCACATGTATACAAATCGTTATTAGCATATTTTGATAGTACAAATTCAACAGACCGGTAGAAATTAAAACTTGTATGACTGCATAAAGTACAAGCGCTAAACAAACATAGCCCCAAAAAACTTTAGACTTTTTCATACAGCTCACCTACACTTTCTCACGGGCGTTTTTACCGAAAATACCCGCTGGTCGTAGTATTAAAATAATAATTAAAATAACGAAAGCTGCCGCATCACGCCATAACGAATAGCCAAGTGCACTAACAATTGTTTCTACAACACCCAGTACTAACCCGCCAACCATTGCTCCTGGAATAATACCTATCCCACCAAGTACAGCAGCAACAAACGCCTTTAAGCCCGGTAGTATGCCCATTAACGGGTCAATACGTGTGTAATAAATGCCAAATATAACACCTGCAGCCCCCGCTAATGCTGAGCCGATTGCAAATGTTGCAGAAATGGTATTATCCACGTTAATCCCCATTAAACGTGCCGCATCTGCATCATGTGATACCGCACGCATCGCTTTCCCGATCTTTGTCTGGTGAACAATAAATTGCAGTAATATCATTAATACAATTGAAACGGTTAATATTAAAATGGATTGCATCGTTATTTGTACGCCCAAAAATTCAATTGTTTTATTTTCAAACACTGTTGGAAACGCTTCTGGAGACGCCCCACGAACGCGGAAAAAAATAACCGTATACTCAATTAATAAAGAAACCCCAATCGCTGTAATTAACGCTGCTATTCTTGTCGCATTTCGTAAACGTTTATAAGCTACCCGTTCGATAACAACCCCAATAATGGCACATAAAATCATGGCTACTAATAACGCTACTATAAAGTGCATTTCCCATCTAACAATGGCGTAAAAACCAATAAATGCGCCAAGCATAAATACGTCACCATGGGCAAAGTTAATGAGCTTTATAATACCGTATACCATTGTGTACCCAAGTGCTATTAATGCATAAATACTACCTAATGAAATGCCATTTACTAATTGCTGTATCCACTCCATTCGCATTCCCCCTGTTCGAGTCAATTTCAGTTAAAGTTTAAAGGGAAAAAGGGAGGCACAGCTCGCCCCCCTTTTCAACTGTATATATCTGCATCTTCGTGAGACAGTCACAGCTTCTTACAGCCTACCATTCCATTTTCTATACAATTATTCCACTTACCTAAACTACTAAGTGGATTAAGGGTTAACTTTAGAATTGAATACTTGTTTGCCATTTTTAAATTCTAGTACAGTCGCAGATTTAACAGGGTTATGCTTGTTATCTACAGTAAAAGTACCTGTTATTAGTTTTAAATCTTTCGTGTCAGCTAAAGCCTTTTTAATCCCTTCACTTGTAATATTATCGCCTGAACGCTCAATAGCATCTTTAATGAAATACACTGTATCATAGCCTAATGCATGGAATGCATTTGGCGCTTGGTTATACTTCCCTTTGAATGCTGTCACAAATTCTTGAATCGTCGAATCTGGATCTTCAGATGAATAGTGATTTGTAATGAACGTGTTATTTAACGCCTCTCCACCAGCTAATTCAACTAAAGTTGGAGAATCCCATCCATCTGCACCCATCAACGGTACTGTAATCCCTAATTCACGTGCTTGTTTAACAATTAAACCAACCTCTTCATAATATCCAGGGATAAAGATGAAATCAGGATTTACTGACTTAATTTTTGTTAAAGTCGCTTTGAAATCTACATCTTTTGCTACATAAGCTTCCTCCGCTACTACTTTACCTCCATTTTTTTCAATCGTTTCTTTAAACGATGCAGCTAGGCCTTTTGCATAATCAGATGCATTGTCAGCATAGATTGCCACGTTTTTGGCCCCAAGCTCACCTGTAGCAAAATTGGCAGCTACTGTCCCTTGGAATGGATCGATAAAACAAGTACGGAATGCATATTCATTAATTGTTCCATCATCATTTTCTGTCACATTTGGTGCCGTCCCAGAAGCTGTAACGACTGGTACCTTATATTTATTCGCAATTTGTACTGTAGCTACTGTATTACCTGATGTTGCAGGTCCAATCATCGCTACAACTTTTTCTTGTTCTGCTAATCGAATAGCCGCTGCTGTCGCCTCCGAGTTGTCTGATTTATTATCTATTTTTATTAATTCTAACTTTTTACCGTTAATACCACCCTTCGCATTTATCTCATCTATGGCTAACATTGCCCCGTCTCCAATAGATGAGCCGTAAGACGCTACATTTCCTGATAATTCAAGGTTTGCACCGATTTTTATCGTTTCAGCGTCACTACTTACTGTATTTCCTGTTGAAGAGCCTTCACTCGTACCGCAGCCTGCGAGAGCACCAAGTAAAACTGAAGTAGCAAAAAATATTGAAGCAAGTTTCTTTAACTGACGTTTCTTCACCCGCATTTCCTCCTATCAAGTTTTTAAATGTTTTGTATTTTCAGATAATTATATATAATATATACGAGGGATTCAATGGTTATATTCAAATATTTACGAAATTACACCGCATTATTATTAAGCTTCAAACTGATAGAGAACTTTTTCTATATCTCTATAAAAAAAACAAAAAGAGTGATCTTATAAGTCATAGCTTAATAAGACAACTCTTTTTTATGTTTTACACTTCTCTTAAACATCTAATAAGATATTTGAATAGATCAATTAGGCATCTCTTTTTATTTGGCGGTTACTTGTAATTGGCGTGAATGAAGCCATTCAGCTAATTCTTCAGGCTTCATAGGCTTCGCGTAATAGAAACCTTGTATATAAGGTGCGCCACATTCATCAATTAAAAAATCAACTTGCTCCTTTGTTTCAACTCCTTCAACAACCACTTTCATATTCAATGATTGTCCGAGCTGAATCATTGATTTAATAATGGAGGCATCTTTCATAGACATCGGCACATCATCAATAAATGATTTATCAATTTTCAACGTATTGATAGGAATCTTTTTTAAATAAGACAATGATGAAGCCCCTGTACCAAAGTCATCGAGTGCAACAGAAAAGCCAGCCTTACGAAAATCACGTACTACTTTTTCTGCGCTAGCAATATTTTTCACAAAGCTTGTCTCTGTAATTTCTAACTCAATAGCTTTAGCACTAATGTCATATGCTGCAGTGGTTGTTGTTAAAAACTCCATCAATCTATTAGATGTTATATAATGTCCGGGAATATTAATCGCTACTTGCTTCGGCATATTGTCTACATTCTTCCACACGATTAACTGCTTACACACTTGCTCTATAACCCAATCTGTTAAATCACCCATTCGATTATTGGACTCTAGAATAGGTAAAAAGATTGCGGGGGATAAGAAGCCATGCTTACTATGCTGCCAACGTATTAGCGCCTCCACACTTTCTATCGTATTTGAAATAGGATTAATTTTTGGTTGATATACTAGATACAAATGGTGGTTAACCATTGCACAATCGATTCCTTCTAAAATTTCATCTGCAAAATTTCGCGTATGAATTTTAGAATCATACTGAACAAAATCAAGTTTGTTATTAATACCCGGATGCTTTAAGACTGTTAAACTATTTAAATATAAATTCTCTAGCGTTTCTAAATGTCCATTTTCTGATTGAACGAAAACGCAAATCCCTTGCAATTGTATGTCATTTCCTTTAAACGATATCCCTTCTTTCAGTTGCTTTGTTAATGTTTGCAACTTTTCGAACAAATCACTTGCTGCTGCTTCATCATTTGCAACAAACGTAAAACGATTTCCTTGCGTGCGATATATATTTGTAAGAGATGGTAAATAAGATTGAAGAAGCTTAGCTATATAGGCAATCAGTTGATCCACAAAAAAGTAACCGTGCTCTTGATTGTATGTTTCTAGGTCATGAAAATGCCATACCGCAATAGCTTTGACCTTTGAAGAGGCCTCTATTCGCTCTTGAAACATACTGCGATTTGGTAACTTCGTAAGGGGATCAAAATAATGAATCCTGTTTTCAATATATCGGTCCATAAATACTGTCGATAATAACAAAATTAAAACCAACATCATACTTACTGTTATAGCACTTATTAACATGATGAAGCCGCTATCATCCGTTGCCCCATATAAGCTCGCTTGTGTTGGCGTAACATATAATTTCATTGCGTACATCCCCATATAATGCATACTTGAAATAGCGATTGCTAATATACAAGATGTGACAATACGAGATGAAAGAAGCAGTGTATATTTTTGTTTAGCAGAAAAAAGATATAGAACAATAATAGACACTACTATGGACACGAGAATAGATAAACCAAAAATCCATGTATCATAATAATAACTTACATGGTTAAACTCCATCGCATAAACGCCTAAGTAGTGCATACTAGAAAAGCCGATACCCATTAATGTACCAGCTAAAATATGTATACTAGAACGTTTTCGAGGTCGATTCATTAAATAAAAAGCTAGAAATGTAGTAATTAACAAGGGTAACAATGATAGTATCGTTACAAATACATTAAATGACATATAGACTGGTAATTTGAGAGCTGCCATACCGATAAAATGCATCGACCACACACTTAATGTCATAGAAACAGTTGACAAAATCAACCATACCTTTTTATTTATTAAACTGTTTTGCTCAATTCGTACAATACAAGATAATGCTGTAAAAGAACCTATACATGCAATAACGATCGATAAAATAACAAGCCATGGTGAAAAAGTCATTGGCATATAAACTATTGATGAATCATTCGGTATCGAAAACATTTACTCTCACCTCTTCTACCGTTTATACTACATTACCCTTACTCGATATTTAATAAAGTTTGAATTTATTATAATTGATTAAAATTCATCATTTACTTTCGAATAAAGTCCGATTTTTCCGAATCATTTACTTCCTATTCCCGTATACTATTTCAACACGATAGGAGGCGTTCACATGTTAGTGACAACGACAAATCATTTAGAAGGAAAGACGATCCAAGCATATCATGGTATTGTTTCAGGGGAAGCCATTATGGGAGCCAATATTGTACGCGATATTTTTGCATCCGTAACAGATGTTATTGGTGGGCGCAGTGCGGCTTACGAAAACAAGCTCGCTGAAGGACGACAAATTGCTATTGAAGAAATGACTGCTCGTGCTAAGCAACTTGGAGCAAATGCTATTATCGGCGTTGATTTAGACTTTGAAACACTTCGTGAAGGAATGATGATGTGTATCGCCACAGGCACAGCAGTTACATATCGTTAAAAAAGCAGAAGCGCCCTGCTAGAAGAGCAGCGCTAGTGCTACTAAATAAACTGGAAATATGGAAAGTACTATAAACCTCAAAATCACCATTAAACTGTGATTTTTGGGTTTTTTTTTATAATTGCTTTGACAATTTGCTGAAAATCGTGTAAATTACCAAATGGCGAACGTTTTAAAAAATATATATAAAAATATTCGTATTTAGGAGTGTTTATAAATGGATAATGTTTTTGACTATGAAGATATTCAACTAATACCCGCAAAATGTATCGTAGAAAGCCGCTCACAATGTGATACTTCAGTAACTTTAGGCGGTCATAAATTTAAGCTACCAGTAGTCCCTGCTAATATGCAGACAATTATTGATGAAAAAATCGCATTAATGTTAGCTGAAAACGGTTACTTTTATATTATGCATCGCTTCAATCCTGAAGCTCGTGTAAATTTTATTAAAGACATGCATGAACGAGGACTCATCGCATCCATTAGTGTTGGTGTAAAAGATGAAGAATACACATTTATTGAAGAGCTAGCTGCTGCTAACTTAGTACCTGAATTCATTACGATTGATATTGCACATGGGCATTCTAATGCCGTGATTCGTATGATTCAGCATATTAAAAACCTTTTACCTTCAAGCTTCGTTATTGCAGGTAACGTTGGTACACCTGAAGCAGTTCGTGAGCTTGAAAATGCTGGTGCAGATGCAACAAAAGTAGGTATTGGACCAGGTAAAGTATGTATTACTAAAATTAAAACAGGATTCGGTACAGGTGGCTGGCAATTAGCCGCTCTACGTTGGTGTTCAAAAGCTGCAACTAAACCAATT
The DNA here is from genome assembly GCA_002360295.1 of Planococcaceae bacterium UBA3370. Lineage (GTDB taxonomy): Bacteria > Bacillota > Bacilli > Bacillales_A > Planococcaceae > Metasolibacillus. The sequence goes on along the minus strand of DEQI01000109.1, from coordinate 8,084 downwards.
ATTGCTGATGGTGGTATTCGTACGCACGGAGACATTGCAAAATCAGTACGTTTTGGTGCATCAATGGTCATGATCGGTTCGTTATTTGCAGGTCACGAAGAATCTCCAGGTGAAACTTTAGAAATCGACGGAAAAACAGTGAAAGAATATTTCGGCTCTGCTTCTGAATTCCAAAAGGGAGAAAGAAAGAACGTCGAAGGTAAAAAAATGTATGTTGAGCATAAAGGGAGCTTAAAAGATACTTTAATCGAAATGGAGCAAGATTTACAGTCTTCTATTTCTTATGCAGGCGGTACAAAACTAGATGCGATTCGTAATGTTGACTATGTTATTGTGAAAAACTCTATTTTTAATGGCGACAAAGTTTATTAATACTTCTAAATAAAAGAAGGTTCTTGCTCAGTCATATGACTAAGCAAGAACCTATTTAATTTTGACTACTTAATACACGTAGATCATTACTTAATTGATTTAATTGCACGGTCGAATTTGTAATCGAACGGATTAATTCATTTTCTATACTAATTGTACTGACTATTTGCTCAGTCGAGGCTACATTTTCTTCAGAAATTTGCGCCATTTGTTGTATCTGCTTTTGCGCTTGTTGGAACTCTTTTGTTGCCCCATGGATCGTCGCCATATTAATACGTAATTGCTCATTGGTTTTTGCGAAAGTTTGTGTTACTTCTAACACAGACGTTGCGATATCTTTCAATAACTCTTGTCCCTCGCTTACTGCCTTCTTCCCTTCATGAGAATATTGTTGTGCAATATTTGATTTAGTAAATAAATTTTGCGTTACGTTCGCAATTTCAGATACTGTCCTTGCACTTTGTTCCGCCAATTTCCGTACTTCATCCGCTACAACCGCAAACCCTTTACCATGTTCTCCTGCTCTAGCAGCTTCAATCGCTGCATTTAAGGCTAATAAGTTCGTTTGATCTGCAATGTCCGTAATACTTGTTAACAATGCATTAACGGTTTGCAAGCTTCCTTGTAAATCATCGACGGTTGCTGTAGTTGTGGCTATGGTTTTTTCCATCGTTTGCATTTGGTTGGTCACTTCATTTATTTTATTCCAGCTATTTTGCATTTTTTCATTCATTTGCTCGGATTGTAAAGCGACTTCTTCAGATATGACGGCTGTCTCATCCATTTTTACAGCTGAATCATGCATAACCTTATTCACTTGGCCCACCATATTAGCCTCATCATGTATTGCTGTTGCCATATGATGCACAGCCTCTAGTACGGAAGCACTTGAACTATAAATCGTTTGTACATGGGCATCTACACCTTTCACATGGTCATCTAGCTTTATAGCACCCTCTTCTACTGTTGATAGTGTAGACGCTAGACGTTGTAACAATGCCGCTGATTCTAACTCTTTTTGTTCCGCCTCAGCAATCAGTTTGCTCCCTAAATAGGTCATAATGTATAAACTAATAATAGCCCCTAAATAAACCGCCAAAATGATTACAAACTGCGTAATAGGTGCGCTTTCCCCTAAAAAACTTTCACTATCCCATAGATAGATAGCAATAACATATACCACGACAATGGAACCGAAAATACTTAGCACGGATTTATCAAAATATAGAGCAGCCATAATAATCGTAAACAGTAAAATATAGTGCTTGTTTAGTGCATAGCCATTTAGTATAAATAACGCAAAAATAACGGTTGCAGGCAATAGGGCAAATAAAACTGCCTTTACTGTATAAGGTAATCGTAAAAAATAATTAATAAGAGAAAAAGTAATAACCAACACACCTGCTACACAATACAAAACGGATTCACTTAGTCCATTTTGAAAAATTAATGGAGTTACAATTAAAAATACTAGCGCAATAGTTAACAATAAATTTATTTGGTGTATGCGTTGAATGTTATAAGTAGTCCGTTCCATTTAAGGCTCCTTCTATTCATTAAGTTGCATGAATTGGAATTTTTTCCATTATGTAAATTTTACTATATAATAGCTGATATTTCAGTTTTGCACAATACTAAATAAGGAGTATGCATTTGCTTTTTATTATGTTTTACTAAAAATTTTCGGGGTCCGCTATTTGTGATAAAAAAATAGTTACATGCCATATTAAGAAGGAATCCAAATGAAAGGAGGCTATCACATGGGAAGAGATAATAAGCAAGGTCAAAGCAATAATAAAGGTTCGCTACCACAAACACCTAAAAATCAAAAAATTGCCCCAAACAAAGTGAACGAAGAATTTTCTAGTGAATTAATGGAACTCGGGAAATTGATTCCTAAAAATAAGCCAAAAAAATAGTTTACACACTTATTTTACCGTTTTAGATATCTCTAAACGAGTTATAGAAAGGAAAACATCACTTGGATTATCAACGTGCTCAAGATATTGTCGCCTCTCCAAAGGAATATGAAGTGAGCTATAATGGTGTTTCAATTTGGATAGATAAGCTCCACGAAGACGGCAAAACAGCCACAGTTCATTTAAGACGATCTTTAGAAGAACGATCAGAAGTCGCTATCTCTGAATTAAAAGAAGAAAATTTAGTTCAATAACAAGCGTGTTGATTTACCTTTTATTGTTACAAAGCTCTAAAGAATAAGTTGATTTCCGCTACGGCTGACTCGCTTTCCGCAGGCACGGCTTCAACTAATTTATTTCGGCTAAGGCCGAAATAAATGGATTTTCAGCTCGCGCTAATCCTGCAGGAGTCGAGTCACCTCCTCTCCAATCAACTAGCAAATGTCCTTTATTTATTTTTCTACTAGAGAAATCACGCTTTCATCTTCAAAAATATGTATAATCAACACATCTGGTTCAATAATTAACTTTATTAACTCAGAAAAAAATCAGGGATGCCGTTAGTTGGGCATTCCTGATTTTTTAATGCAGCTTAAAAAGTAGAAAACATTTTGTAAAACGGTCTTATTTAAAAGAAAAACAGCATTATCTTTTGTCTTTCGATTTAAATGTTTTACAGCATGTATCTGATGATTGATTGGCTTCTTCAGATACGTTACTAACGTCAAACTCAGAAGCAAACTCTGTATTCATTTTGCTTTTTGCATGGTAATCCATATCTATGACGATTTGATTGGCCCCACAAATATTTCCTTTTTCATGGAAAACACAATTCGATACAGTACATTTTACTTCTACATTTGGCATAGCTCTCCTCCTCTTTAGCTTGCGTTCATTTGAGCAATACGTTCCACGTACTTCTCATCCTATATTTTGTCCAATTCAATTTATTTGATGATGTATTTTTACATAAACATGATACTAAAAAGAGAAAAGTTGCTTGGTCGCTTACTTAGGAATTTCTAGTATAGCCGTCGTTTCCCAGTCACCTGTAGATTCTATCGATACTTTTCCTTTATATTTTTGAACAATTTCCCTCACAATAAATAAGCCTTGGCCTCTAATTTTTCCTTGTTGTTCTTTTTTTGTTGTATACCCTTGTTTATAAATAAGCTCATTTTCGACTATGCCGGGTCCAGTATTGATTATTTTAAAAATAAATGTTGTCTCGCTTTCTTGAAAAATTATATCTATTTTCCGCTGATCCTCTGGTAGTTCCATCGTTGCATCAATTGCATTATCAATTAAATTTGACAACAAAATAATTAAATCTGTTGTTTTTACTTTATTAATCGTAGTAAAAGATGAAAAATGAATCTTCATATCTATATGATGATTTTGAGCAGCGAGTCTTTTTGTTTGCAATAATATCGATAGTCCTGGGTGATCTATATTAATTTTAAGTGATTCAATGGACTTCACTTCTTTGGATAATGAAGATAAATAAGATTGTGCTGTTTCATATTCTCCTAATTGTAAAAGACCATGTAGAACTTGTATATGGTTCGTAAAGTCATGCCTTATAGAAGAAACGGACGTAATGAGTGTTCTAATTTCCGCTTGGTATGTATTTTCCGTATACCCTACTTCTTTTACTACTTCTCTTTGGTACCATCTTTGCAAAAAGAAAAAGGAGCCAATAACGATTAAAATAAATACACCATTAAATACAAGATTGAACATATTATTTTCTAAAACTTTCATTTTTATTTCATCTATTGTTTTAGCACTAAGATCAATTCCAAGGTAACCAATAACCTTCCCGTCTTCATTTTTTATGGGTGCACCAACAGAAATATAAGTACCTAACTTAGGATCTTCAATGACATCCGTAATGTATGTCATCCCTTCATATGCTCTTTTTACTTCGCTTTCAGGTACTGTACAAATTTCTCCAATTTGATAATCCTCTTTGGCATTTTTGGGGATTCCAGGTATCATCGTTTTCGAAAAATAAGGGTTATCAATTTCCAACGTATAAACGACTAGGGCCCCCCCCAGTTTTTTTCTTGCATCATTTAAAAACTCTCTTATTTCCCAATAGTAATCATTTCGAACAGGTTCTTTTAAAAACGCCTCGTATGTTTCAATATTAATTGATGAAGCAATGGCTATTGCCGCTTTGAGACTTTGATTCGCAATAGCATCTTCTGCCGATTTTGTTATTTTTAAATAATAATTTACTACATTAATAGTCGTGAAAAATAATAACAAGATGGTTGATAGAGTTAAAATTAGTTTTACTTTACAGTTTTTCATTTTTGCTGAACTTCCTCAATTTATTAGGTCAAATAGATAGAAATAATCATAACTCACTCTTTTTTGATTCTAAGTAAACATATAAATGCAAAAAAACAAAATTATAAACTAGCTTTCCGACTATAGCATTATATATCAATAAGGCATAAAAGTATTATTATAAATATAATACTTTTTCAAAGGTCCTTCCTACCCACTTAAAAGATAATCAAAAACTACAAATAATGAAGACCATAATGGCTATTCTTTATATGTATCCTCTCCCCATTCCGCTAAACTGACCACTATATATTATAAATTTTTGACACTTTTAACATGGTCAATCCTTTGCTATGTTTATCCATATTCGAAAAAAGGAGAGCCAATATTACATATGTACACAACTAAAACTAATTCAAGTTCACGTATTTTTAACTTAATTATAACCGCCATGTTAATCTCGCTTGTATTTGTTGCAACAGTTTTCATAACTATTAAGCTACCAATTACAGCAAAAGGGGGCATAGTCCACTTTGGGACGGCTATGTTATTTATTGCAGCCATTTTATTCGGACCTAAAAAGGGAGCCATTGCTGGTGCAGTTGGGATGGGATTATTTGATTTAATATCAGGGTGGACATTATGGGCACCATTTACTTTTATAGCGCGTGGCTTGCAAGGATATATTGTCGGAAAAATCGCTTGGTCAAACCATCGTAAGGGAAGTAGCATCGCTTTTAACTTACTAGCTATGATTGTTTCAATACCATTTATGCTAGCTGGCTATTATATTTGCGAGCTTGTTCTATTTAATAGCTGGGTGATCCCTCTTGGTTCTATCCCTGGCAACATTACTCAAAATATTCTTGGAATATGCGTAGCAATCCCAGTTTGCATCGTGCTCAAAAAAATCCCGCTATTTAAGTAAGGTTTAACCCATTGACAATAAAACAAAAAACTACACCAAAATGTTATATACGGATACCAATCTTAATATAAATTTAATAATGCGTATAATTTCTACAAAACAATAAAAAGGTGCCCAGAAAGCAAAACTTTCCGGACACCTCCTTTCACACCTAATAATATGTTTGCTCTTGCCATGGCTAAATCCAAAGACTATTCAATCTAGTAAAATATAAAAAAGAACCTTCAATCTTTAGTCGAAAGAAGGTTCATGTTTTCAGAAATACGTTGATAAAAAGTTATACAATCTTTAGTTTTTATCTAAACCAAGTGCTTTTGAAGTGGAGACATGAAGCTCATGGAATAGCTCTGGATTTTCGGCTAAAGATTTCCCATATGAAGGAATCATTTCTTTAATTTTCGGTTCCCATGCTTTTTGTTGTTGTGGGAAACATTTTTTAATTACTTCAAGCATTACATGAACAGCAGTAGAAGCACCTGGGGAGGCACCTAGTAATGCAGCAATTGATCCATCTGCAGCACTAACAACTTCCGTACCGAATTGAAGTGTCCCTTTACCGCCAGCCTCAGTATCTTTAATAACTTGAACACGCTGACCCGCAACAATAATATCCCAATCATCTGATTTTGCATCTGGAATAAACTCACGTAACTCTTCCATGCGTTGTTCTTTTGATAAAAGAAGCTGCTGAATTAAATACTTCGTTAACGACATTTCTTTAACACCTGCCGCTAATAACGTTGTAATATTATGTGGTTTCACAGAAGCGATTAAATCCATATTTGAACCTGTTTTTAAGAACTTTGGTGAGAAACCTGCAAACGGTCCGAATAATAATGATCTTTTATTATCAATATAGCGTGTATCAAGGTGTGGAACAGACATTGGTGGTGCACCCACTTTTGCCTTTCCGTATACTTTTGCATTATGTTGTTCAACGATTTCTTGGTTATTACATACCATAAATAAACCGCTAATTGGGAAACCACCAATATGTTTACCTTCAGGAATACCTGATTTTTGTAATAATTCAAGGCTTCCTCCACCAGCACCGAGGAAGACAAATTTTGCTGTATGATACTCCATACGGCAGCCATCTTTATCGTGTACTTTTAATTCCCACATACCTTCTTTAGTACGTTTTAGGCTTTGTACACTATGTTTATAGTTAACATCTACATCATTATTTTGTAAGTGTTCGATTAGCATACGAGTTAATGAACCAAAGTTAACATCCGTACCTGAATCGATTTTTGTAGCAGCAATCGGTTCATCCGAAGTACGGCCATTCATAATAAGTGGGATCCACTCTTTTAACTTTTCTGGATCATCAGAAAATTCCATCCCTTGAAATAAAGGATTTTTTATCATTGTTTCTTGACGTTTTTTTAGAAACTCAACATTTTTTTCCCCTAACACTAAACTCATATGAGGTAGTGGCATAATAAAATCTTCAGGTTTCTGAATAATATTTTTGTTTACTAGGTGAGACCAAAATTGTCTTGAAACTTGGAACTGTTCGTTAACGTTTATTGCTTTTTTAATATCAATTGATCCATCAGGTTTTTCAGAAGTATAGTTAAGCTCACATAATGCCGCATGCCCTGTCCCCGCATTGTTCAATTCGTGAGAGCTTTCTTCCCCTGCTTTTTCCAGCTGCTCAAATACTGTAATTTTCCAATCTGGGGCTAATTCTTTAAGTAGTGTTCCTAAAGTAGCACTCATAATTCCGGCACCAATTAAGATAACGTCTGATTTAGTATGTCTGTTACTCATTTTTACCTTCCCTTTATAAAGATTTGCAGAAAGGATGTAAGCGCTCTTACATGACGACATAGCAAGCCATGGCGCGCCCTGAGGAGCAACACCTTTTCTGTATCATTTATTGCCTGATTGTAGTGTATCATAATTATTATAATATTAAAATATCTACTATTTATATGATAGTTGTAAGCTATTTGCAGTATGGCGAAAAAACAGAAAATTTGGTCTGTAAGCGTATAGAATTGTACTAAATCAAGCAAATAAAAAGAATACTGTCTTTTTAATTTTATTGAATAATCTTAAAATCTATAATTCTCTATTCATTCAATCTTGTTTAGCTAATTAAATCTGAAAAAAACACAAAAATCCCCTTAAAATAAACGAGGATGAACTTGTCTATCTTAAGGGATAATAAAATTTAGGGTAAGTCACTGATATTTAATAATAGTTCGAGCATTTTCAGCCTTACGCAAAATGACTATCTGTTTGGATCTTCCATATGTTCTCGTATTTCATCTAATTGCATCTTGACTTGTTCTAACTGTTCCTTATTTTGAACTACTGTATCCATATGTTCATTATGTTGCTCTGCGTTTAATAACGCATTCTCTGCGTGTGTTACCGAGTTGAATGCATGTTCTACTGCTACTTCTTCTGGATGAGACATTACTTGCTTAACTGCTCTATTTGCCTTTTGAACAGAATTACTGAATAACGTACTAGGGTGATCCTTCTTCCAACTTGTATCCGAATGCTTAGCCATTTACATCTTCCTTTCCTACAGATTAGATCATGTTATCTAA
>DEQI01000229.1:368-8048 GCA_002360295.1 Planococcaceae bacterium UBA3370 | reverse complement strand
TTATTTAGAGAAAATAAAAGAGGTTCTTTTGGGGTCAAGCTATAGTGGATAAAGTGTACTGTCTATAGGGCATTTCAATCTCTTATGTATAAGGTAAAGAGACTTTATATTGCTTCAAGTACTTACTGGTGTAAAAGAGTGCTATAGTTAAATTCTTGCATATTAAGTAAGAATCATTGGTAATTGTCTGATAGAATGTGAAATGATTTTTGGTTTCAATTTTTCAACAATACTATTTATGGTTTTCTCGTTTTTATGGGGCTCGTAAGTATGAACTACATTTTCCTTGAAACAAAGATAAATCGAAAAACTAAAGCATAATTAAGGGGATCCTTCCTGATTAGGTCCATAAGGAAATGGGGATTTATTTTGCTTTTGTATAATTATTCGTAAAAATGTACAGTTGAGCCATTCTCACTGTAAACATTACAATAGGGGTACATGAAAGGGGATGTATGAATGCAAAAATTAGTATCGATTATTGGGGTACCTTCTGATTATGGGCAACGACGACGAGGAGTAGATATGGGGCCAAGTGCCATTCGTTATGCAGGGGTGGTAGAACGATTACAAGCACTTGGTTATATGGTTTATGATAAGGGAGATATTTGGATTGATAAATTAACGACGGAGCAATCTCAGTATGAAAAATTGCTCAATTTAGATGAGGTAGTCGCGTTAAGTACGAAGCTTGCACAAAAAGTGGAACATGCAGTGCAAGATGGGACTACTCCACTTGTATTAGGTGGTGACCATAGTATTGCGATTGGAACATTAGCAGGGCTATCGAAATACGATAATCTAGGGGTTATATGGTTTGATGCTCATGCAGATATTAACACACCAGAAACAACACCATCTGGGAATATTCATGGCATGCCACTAGCGGTCAGTCTAGGCCTTGGTCATGAACGCTTAACATCGATCCATTATAATGGGCCAAAAATAAAAAAAGAAAACATTATTATTATTGGTGCACGTTCCATTGATGAAGGAGAACGTCAATTAATAAAAGAGCAAAATATTAAAATATATACGATGCATGAAATAGACCGTTTAGGAATGGCTTCAGTAATGGAAGATGCCATTCGTTATTTAAAAGGTAATGGTGTAGATGGTGTGCATTTATCGTTAGATTTAGATGCACTAGACCCACTCTATACACCAGGTGTTGGAACTCCTGTAGCAGGGGGGATTACGTATCGTGAAAGCCACCTTGCTATGGAGATGTTACAGGAGGCACATATTTTAACTTCTGTTGAGTTTGTAGAGGTTAATCCAATATTAGATGAAAAGAATAAAACAGCTGATGTAGCGGTTGCTCTTATTGGATCATTATTTGGGGAAACGCTCGTTTAATTTTCCTAAAATTATACAACTAGTGAGTTTTAATTTGTTATAATAATAAATAAAAATTGAAACCTTTCTCCATGTTGTACGTAGATATTAGAACAGCAGAGAAGGTAGAGAGGAAAAGACACGATGGATGCGTTAGTGAACAAAAGAATAAAGCAAGTGCTTAAAGGTGACCAAAACGCATACACGGATATTGTAAACCTCTACCAGCACAAACTTTATCAAATATGCTACCGAATGCTCGGTAATAAACAAGAGGCTGAGGATATTGCGCAAGAGGCGTTTGTCCGTGCGTATATAAACTTGCACTCATATGATCAAAATAGAAAATTTTCAACATGGATTTATCGAATAGCTACTAACTTATGTATTGACCGCATTCGTAAAAAGAAACCGGATTATTATTTAGATGCGGACGTAGCGGGGACAGATGGACTAGATATGTATTCACAAATAGCAGCAGACGAGCAATTACCAGAAGAAGTAGTTGAACAAATGGAATTGCAAGAGCGTATTCAATATGAAATTAGTAGGTTACCTGATAAATATCGTTCCGTAATCGTTCTAAAATATATTGAGGAGCTTTCACTGCAAGAAATAAGTGAAATTCTTGATATGCCGCTAGGGACAGTAAAAACTCGTATTCATCGTGGCCGTGAAGCACTTAGAAAGCAATTAAACAATTTGTAGGAGGGAAATAGCATGAGTACGTGTCCACAACGATTCGTTGATTATATGCACGAATATTTTGATGGCGACATATCACGTGAACATGAGCAAGAGCTGAAGAAGCATTTGCAAAATTGCTCGGATTGCCAAAAACATATGCACGAATTAAGCGATACGATTGCCTTTGTAAAAAGCGCGGCACATATTACAGCACCTCCACATTTTGAGGATAATGTAATGAATCGCCTTCCAAAACGCAAAAATACATTCGGTATTCAAAAATGGTTACGTAGACACCCAATCATTGTAGCAGCTGCAATGTTTTTCTTATTTATGAGTGCAACATTACTCACAAGCTATCCAAACGACAATCAATTTTCTGTAACGAAACAGCCAAACTTAATTGTAGAAGGGCAAAAAGTCATTGTGCCAGCTGGGGAAGTTGTGAAAGGTGATATTGTCGTAAAAAATGGAGATATTATTATTGAAGGAGAAGTCGATGGTAACGTAACCGTAATTAACGGAAGTTACATGGCATCTACGGCTGTTGTATCAGGTCAAATTCAAGAAGTAAACCAAGCGTTTGAGTGGTTATGGTATCAGATGAAAAAAACAACGAATGATTTTCTCTCTTTTTTTAAATAAAAACGCAACTTCTTTAACAATAAGTCGTCCTATAGAAAATAACAAGCTGTCCTGTAAGTTACTTACAGGACAGCTCTGTATTTGTTATTGCGTTTTCCTCGTAAAAAGAGGCTCAAAATGATTTTTTAGCCTTTCAAAAAGTAATACGAAATGGAATTATGGTATACTGTTTTTTGTAAGCTACTGTTAGAAAAGTGGGGGATGCCACGTGCAAATAATTGAACAATTTACAGATTTAACACCTGTAAATTTTGTATTTAACTTATTAGATGTACTACTTGTTTGGTACGTATTATATAAAGTATTAACCCTCATTAAAGGAACGAAAGCAGTTCAATTATTGAATGGGATTTTCGTTATTATTATTGCTAAAATAGTGACGCAGATTTTTGGACTCGAAACCCTTGATTGGCTGCTACAAGAGGTGATTGACTGGGGGTTCTTAGCGGTTATTATTATTTTTCAACCGGAAATCCGTCGTGCACTTGAACAAATTGGGCGTGGTAAGCTATTCCAAAGGTCCACAAGCCAGCAGGATGAGGAGCAAAATCGTCTAATTGAAGCAATGAAAAAATCGGTTAGCTATATGGCAAAACGTCGAATCGGTGCCCTTATTTCAATTGAAAAGGAAACCGGCTTAACCGAATATATAGAAACGGGTATTAAAATGAATGCGGATGTTTCTTCAGAACTCCTGATCAATATCTTTATTCCTAATACACCGCTACATGATGGAGCGGTAATTATGCAAAAGGATAAAGTGGCAGCGGCTGCCTGCTACTTACCTCTATCTGAAAGCCCGTTTATATCGAAGGAGCTCGGAACCCGTCACCGTGCTGCATTGGGACTAAGTGAAGTAACGGATGCTATTACGATTGTTGTATCAGAAGAAACAGGTGCAGTAAGTATTACTGTAAATGGTAATTTGCATCGTAATTTATCTATTGATGAATTCGAAACGTTACTACGTAAAGTATGGTTCGGGTCAGATCAAGAATCAGATCAAGCCTCTAAGTGGACTTGGAGGGGGAAAAAGAATGGATAAAATATTTCACAGTAATTGGTTAATTCGTTTGACCGCGTTATTACTCGCATTATCATTATTTTTATATGTGAAAGCAGAAAATGATTCAAGAAAAGAAGCGAATAATTCGCAGGAAATGGATATTATTAATAATGTAGAGCTAGAAGTATATTATGACGATGAAAATTTAATTGTCACTGGCTTGCCAAAAACGGTTGATGTTACGATTAAAGGACCTATGCAAATTGTCATGCAAACGAAGCTACTAAAAGACTATAAAGTATTTGTCGATTTAAACTCATTGTTAATTGGCGAACATAGAGTTACAATACAGCATGAAAACTTTTCAGATAAACTAGAAGTTTCGATTGATCCAGCTACTGTAGATATTGTAATCGAGGAAAAGGTTACACAAGAGTTTAAAGTAGAGCCTGAAATGAATAGTAGTCAAATAGCGGAAGATTACTATTTAAAACAGATGAAACTTGAACCAGAAAGAGTATATGTTACAGGCGCTAAAAGTGTAATCGACAGTATTAGTTATGTGAAAGCTACTGTAAAAACGGATTCGGGTATTAATAAATCTTTTGAGCAGCAAGCAAATGTGAAAGTGTTAGACCGAGATTTAAACAAGCTTGACGTCACCATCCAGCCTGAAGTTGTAAACGTAAAAGTTGAGATTAGTGAATATAGTCGTGATCTTCCGCTTACAATTAAACAAACAGGTACGCTACAGGAAGGCGTAACCATTAATAAATTGACGGTTGAGCCCACTAGGTTAACAGTATATGGGCCGAAAGCGATATTGGATGCAATGAATCAGGTAATTGTAGAAGTCGACGTTTCGAAAATTTCGGAATCGGGTTCGTTTGAAGCAACTGTCAAAGTGCCAGAAGGGGCATCTAAGCTATCCGCAGGAAAAGTAACAATCCAGGCAGATGTTAAGAAGGAAGAACAAGAAATAGTAGAAGAAATTGCACCTGATCAAGAATCTGAATAAGAAGGAATAGGGGAATAAGACTTTTGAACAGATGCAAATTGAATTCATTCTATTGATTTATGTATATAAAGCAAGGAATGTCTAGTGTTGAAGGAGAGAAAAAGTAATGGGTAAATATTTCGGAACAGATGGCGTCCGTGGTGTCGCTAATAGTGAATTAACACCAGAGCTTGCATTCAAGCTTGGCCGTGTTGGTGGATACGTATTGACGAAGGGCGCACAAAATCGACCGAAAGTACTAATAGGCCGTGATACACGTGTTTCTGGAGAAATGTTAGAAGGCGCACTTGTAGCAGGATTATTATCAATTGGGGCTGAAGTAATGCGTCTAGGTGTCATTAGTACACCAGGAGTTGCATACCTTACACGTGTATTAAATGCAGAAGCAGGTATTATGATATCTGCATCACACAACCCGGTTGCAGATAACGGAATTAAATTTTTTGGTCCTGATGGCTTTAAGCTTACGGATGAACAAGAAGAAGAAATTGAGAGCTTACTCGATGTAGAAGATACTTTACCACGTCCAGTTGGAGCTGAAATTGGATCAGTAAGTGACTACTTTGAAGGTGGACAAAAATATATTTCTTATTTGAAACAAACTGTCGAAGAAGAGTTCATGAATCTCCATGTTGCGCTTGATTGTGCACATGGTGCTACATCATCACTTGCAACACATTTATTCGCAGATTTGGAAGCGGATATTTCAACGATGGGTGCCTCACCAAATGGATTAAATATTAACGAAGGGGTAGGCTCAACACATCCTGAAAAATTAGCGGAGTTTGTAGTAGAGCGCGGAGCAGATGTAGGTCTTGCCTTTGATGGTGATGGTGACCGTTTAATTGCAGTGGACGAGAAAGGTCAAATTGTTGATGGTGACCAAATCATGTTCATTATCGGAAATTATTTACATGCAAAAGGCCGCCTGAAAAAAGGTACTGTCGTATCAACAGTAATGAGTAATATGGGCTTCTATAAGGCGTTAGAGGAACATGATATGACGAGTGTCAAAACAGCTGTTGGAGACCGTTATGTAGTGGAAGAAATGCGCGCGAACGATTTCAACTTAGGTGGAGAGCAATCAGGTCATATCGTATTCCTAGACTTCAATACAACGGGTGATGGATTACTAACAGGTATCCAGCTAGTTAATATTATGAAAGCAACGGGCAAGCGTTTATCGGAGTTAGCTTCAGAAATGACAATCTTCCCTCAACGTTTAGTCAACGTACGTGTGACAGACAAGCATGCAGTAACGCAAAACGAGCGCGTTGCAGCAGTCATTGCTGAAGTGGAAGCGGATATGGCTGGAAATGGTCGCGTATTAGTGCGCCCATCTGGTACAGAGCCGCTTGTACGAGTAATGGTAGAAGCAGCGACAACTGAGGCATGCGAAACATATGTCAATAAAATTGCTGATGTTGTGCGCTCGGAAATGGGTTTAGCTGAATAAATAAAAAAAACGCTACGGATCTGTAGCGTTTTTTTTATTTCAAAGAGGAAATGAGTCATCTGTTAGTAACGACGGATACCGACGTGAATAAAATAGTAATGGAGTAACAAGTGAAATGCCAACATTCATAGTCATTTCTTTATTTTTCAAACTGAGTGTGTATTTTGCTTTCATTTGACGATATGCTCTGTTTTATGTATGATGTTAATGCCTATGAAAATAGTAATGAAAACTTGCTATAAAGGCATGCGCAGTATAAAGGAGGATGGAGTTGCGCAATATAAATACACGGGAAAACAATTATAGCGCCTGAGCTAAGGAAATTGGACGGAAACATGAATCCTTAGTTGACGAGGTGGAGGTTAATCGATCATTCGGCGGATGCCTCCCGATCGCACATGCCCGGTCGTCATGTTCGTTTTAAAAACAGAAAAGTGATTTTCTGTACAGAAGAACGAATTGGCATATTAAAATATAGGAGTACAAAACTACAGCTTTTTTGCTATGCGCTCGTTAAACAGAACGGTCATAGGCAAAAAGAAGAAATTTGCGTGTAGTTTACTTTACCATTGCCTTTTTACACTTAAGAGGTTTATTTGTATTTTTTAAAAGTAGATTACTCGCACTAGTTTTGTCCTCCACATGATTCGGAGGAAAATAGATTATGTGTGGAATTGTTGGATATAATGGATTAGCTGATGCAAAAGAAATATTATTAAAAGGTTTAGAAAAACTTGAATATCGAGGATATGACTCAGCAGGAATTGCACTTCGCGATGATGAAGGAATTGTTGTATTTAAAGAAAAAGGACGTATTGCTGATTTACGTAGAGCTGTTGATGAAGAAGTAGCAGCTACTATTGGTATTGGTCATACACGCTGGGCAACACATGGTGTACCAAACCGTCGAAATGCCCACCCTCATCAAAGTGCGTCAGGTCGTTTCACACTTGTGCACAATGGGGTTATTGAAAACTATCACCTACTGCAAAAGGAATATTTAAAAGGTATTCCTATGCAGTCAGATACAGATACAGAAGTAATCGTACAATTAGTGGAGCTGTTTTCTAAAGAAGAAGGCTTATCAACAGTGGAAGCTTTCCGTAAAACACTATCACTTGTACACGGTTCATACGCATTAGCGTTATTAGATAATGAAGATGAAGATACGATTTATGTTGCTAAAAACAAATCACCTTTATTAGTAGGTGTAGGTGAAGGATTTAATGTTGTTGCATCTGATGCAATGGCAATGCTACAAGTAACTGATCAATTTATCGAGCTACATGATAAAGAAGTTGTAACAGTTCACCAAGATCGTGTAGAAATCTCAACGTTAGATGGACGCAAAGTAGAGCGAGCACCTTATACAGCAGAGCTAGACATGAGTGATATTGAAAAAGGCACATACCCACACTATATGTTAAAAGAAATAGATGAGCAGCCAGGCGTTGTCCGCAAAATTATTCAAGCATATGATGTAGATGGAGAACTACGCATTGATGAAGCGATTTTAACAGCCTTAAATGA
>DEQI01000229.1:0-290 GCA_002360295.1 Planococcaceae bacterium UBA3370 | reverse complement strand
TTTGAGAAAATTGCTCGCATTCCAGTAGAAGTGCATATTTCAAGTGAGTTCGGCTACAACATGCCTTTATTATCAGAGAAGCCTTTATTTATTTTTATTTCTCAATCAGGAGAAACAGCGGATAGCCGTCAAGTGCTAGTGAAAATAAAAGAGCTAGGCTATAAAGCTTTAACAATTACAAATGTGCCAGGTTCAACTTTATCTCGTGAGGCAGATTACACATTATTATTACACGCAGGTCCTGAGATTGCTGTTGCTTCCACAAAAGCATATGTGGCACAATTAGCTGT
>DEQI01000166.1 GCA_002360295.1 Planococcaceae bacterium UBA3370 | reverse complement strand
CAATTAGCATACCGTATTGGGGAGTCTTCCACTAACATGGTTACACCGCTAAACACTTATTTTGCGATTATCCTAGGGTTTATGCAAGTATATAACAAACGTGCAGGTATCGGTACTTTGATGTCATTAATGATTCCTTATACGCTTGTCTTTTTAATTGCATGGATCTTATTAATGCTTGTGTTTGTATTGTTTAATATTCCGATTGGTCCAGGAGTAAATTATTTATTACCTTAGAAAGGTGTTTACAATGAAATCCATTCAACTAGATAGAGATTATTTACAAACTTTAATAGAGTGGCGTCGAGACTTTCATCAATATCCAGAAATTGGTTGGTTAGAATTTCGTACAGCGTCTATTATTGCGAATTATTTGCACGACTGGGGATACGAAGTAAAAGTTGGAAAAGAAGTCGTTGTAGGGGAGCGATTAGGTGTTCCTGAGCAACAAATTTTAGATGAGTATTATGAACGTGCACGGAAAAATGGAGCTCCGCAGCAGTGGTTAGAAAAAATGGAGGGCGGCTATACAGGTGTCATAGCCACTCTTGATTCGGGAGAGGAAGGGCCTACTATTGCTTTTCGTGTAGACATAGATGCATTACCGATATTGGAATCAAAGGATGCTTCACATATCCCGCAACAGCTAGGATTCCGTTCTAAAAATGAAGGCTTTATGCACGCATGCGGTCATGATAGTCATGCCACAATCGGCTTAGGCTTTGCTCAGCAACTAATTCAGTATAAGCAACATTTAAAGGGGAAAATCATTTTAATTTTCCAACCTGCTGAGGAAGGGGTACGCGGGGCTAACGCGATCGTCGCTTCGCCTTTATTAGATGATGTGAATTATCTACTTGCTTTGCACATAGGTACTGGGGTTCCTAAAGGGACATTTATTGCAGGTACAGATGGTTTTTTAGCTTCTACTAAGTATAATGTGACGTTTACCGGTTTAGCGTCACATGCAGGGGCGTTACCTGAGCGAGGAAAAAATGCACTTTTGGCGAGTGCACAAGCGACCATTGCCTTGCACAGTATGCCGCCACATAGTGATGGGGTTTCACGTGTAAATGTAGGGGTGCTTCAAGCGGGAAATGGGCGTAACATCATACCATCCGTAGCGAGGATGCAACTCGAGACTCGCGGGGAAACAACGGAAATCAATGCATTTTACGAAGAACAAGTAGAGCACATCATTCATGGTGCAGCGGCTATGTATAATATAGAAGCAAAAATTGAAAAAGTGGGGCGCGCTATTACTGTTCCTTCTGATTCAAACTTAGCACATATTATTGCTAAGGCTGCCCGTAAAACGTCTATTGAGGAAGTCATTGAATACAAAAACTTTAAATCGGGTTCAGAAGATGCAACATTTTTAATGCAAAAAATACAGCAAAATGGCGGTCAAGCCTGCTATTCAATTATTGGTACAACTTTAGCTGCTGGTCATCATCATGAGCGCTTTGATATTGAAGAAGATGATATGTTATTAGCCATTGAAATTTGGTTAAATACCATCTTTGCCATATATGAGGAGCTATAATGATGGATAAAACACTTAAAACTATTAATCAATGCATGGCGCGATACGAACAGGATATTATGGCTTTGTCAGACCGCATTTGGGAAATTGCAGAGACACGATTTGAAGAGCATGAATCGATCGAAGTTTTAACAAACTACCTTAAAAGTATTGGCTTTACAGTGGAAATAGGGGTAGGGGGACTACCTACAGCATTTATCGCAACGTATGGAACAGACGGCCCCGTTATTGGCATTTTAGGAGAATATGATGCGTTACCTGGATTAAGCCAAAAACCTGGTACACCTAATCGTGAAGCAATTGTCGATGGTGGTAATGGTCACGGCTGTGGTCATAATTTGTTAGGGACAGCAGGTATTGCTGCTGTAGCCGTTCTAAAGGACATGATTGCCGCGGGAGAGCTAAAAGGGACTATTCGTTATTATGGCTGCCCAGCAGAAGAAGGTGGCTCAGGAAAAACATTTATGGTGCGTGAAGGGGTATTTGATGATGTAGATATTGCCTTAACATGGCATCCGAATTCCTTTACAGGCGTTTTTAGTTATTCATCTTTAGCGAACTATCAAGTCTATTTTGAGTTTGAAGGTGTTGCAGCCCATGCAGCAAATTCACCGCATTTAGGGCGCAGTGCGTTAGATGCGGTTGAGTTAATGAATGTGGGTGCAAACTATTTACGAGAGCATATTCCGACATCTGCGAGAGTACATTATGCTGTCACGAATACAGGTGGCATGTCTCCGAATGTAGTACAGTCACATGCAGAGGTATTGTATTTAATTCGTTCTAAAACGATTGCGGAAGTTGATGATATTTATAAGCGTATTGTCAAAATTGCAGAAGGTGCTGCATTGATGACAGAAACGAAAGTGACTGTTAAATTTGATAAAGCATGTTCAAACTATATTCCAAATGATACGATTAATAAAATCATTTTTGAGAAGCTCGAGCAAGTTGGTTTACCTGAATATAGCAATGAAGAATTAGCTTATGCACAACAAATGGCAAATACAATTTCACCACAAGAATTGCAAAGTGCAAAGGAAGAGATCAAGCAATTAGCAGGTACACAAGCAGGGCAATTACAATTAGAACAGCATACTTCGTCGTTTTACGATCAAGTCATACCTTATGAAAAAGGCGATAAAACGATGGCAGGGTCTACGGATGTAGCGGATGTTAGCTGGGTGGTTCCAACTGCTCAATTTTTCACTACATGTTTTGTATTAGGTACGCCGCTTCATACATGGCAGCTTGTGTCACAAGGTAAAACAAGTTTAAGCCATAAAGGAATGCTTTATGCAGGGAAAGTACTTGCAGCTACGGCGATTGAGCTCTTTCATAATCCAGAATATATTGTTCAAGCAAAACAAGAACTTGAACAGCAAACAA
>DEQI01000303.1:3455-6702 GCA_002360295.1 Planococcaceae bacterium UBA3370 | reverse complement strand
TATAATATAAACTAACAAACCGAATCTATATTAAAGTGAAAATAGTAAGTCCACCATAGTATTGGTGGACTGTTTTAAGTATTTAGTATTTATTTTTATAATGTAGTATTAAAAATAGCTGCATTATTATTTAAAATAATCTCATTTGTTCAGGTTTAGTTTTTTTACTCAACTCATTATCTACGATTTTATACCCCATTGACCGATAAGCCTTCATTCTTTTCTCCGACATGGCTTTTAACATAGGCTCTTTTTGATCTATATAGTCATAAACTTTCACTTGCGATTTTTGATTATGGAGGCGGTGTAATCTCCCGACGTATTGTTGGATTGTCCCCTTCCAAGAAATAGGGCATGTTAAAAATAATGTATCTAATTTCGCATGGTCAAATCCTTCACCAATATATTTTCCTGTTGCAATAATGAGCCTTTCTTCGTGGTCAGGTAATGCCTCTAACTTTTTTAAATTAGCTATTGCTTCTTTTCTGCTCATTTTTCCTGTTAACACAATCGTGTTCTTAACAAAGCCAGCAAATTTTGAGGCTAAATAATAGGCGTGTTCTACTCTTTCCGTTATTAATAATGGAGTAGCTCCCTCGTTCAATGCAGTTAGAACATCATTGAAAATCAGTTGATTACGAGGTTCATTTTTAGTTATCTCATGGTATAGTGCTTGAATATCTTTTGTATCACTATTAAGAGTACTCTTGAAGTTTGTATATATAGGGAATAGTAAATATTCAAAAGGGTGCGTTTCTGCCTGCTTTTTGGCTGAGACTTTATGGAGAATAGCACCTAATTGCATCGTCATAATGGGTTGTAAACCGTCTTTCCGTGTTGGAGTAGCTGTTAAACCATGAATATATTTTGCA
The DNA here is from genome assembly GCA_002360295.1 of Planococcaceae bacterium UBA3370. Taxonomy (GTDB): domain Bacteria; phylum Bacillota; class Bacilli; order Bacillales_A; family Planococcaceae; genus Metasolibacillus. The sequence continues at coordinate 5,830 of DEQI01000303.1, read as the reverse complement.
CTAGCCTTTTTTAAAACACGTTCAAAACTATACGCAGAAATATGATGACATTCATCTACAATGATTTGACCGTATTCAGTTACTACATCTTTAATTTCACCTTTATAGTTAAGGCTTTGAATCGTTGCAATATCAATGATTCCGGTCTGTTTGTTTTTTCCTCCACCAATTTGACCAATTTGATTTTTTTCCAAATGTAAGAATTCCATTAATCGATCTTTCCATTGGTCTATTAATTGTTGTCTATGAACAATAATTAATGTGTTGATTTTTCTTTTCGCAATAAGAGCAGATGCTACTACTGTTTTGCCAAATCCAGTGGTTGCAGATAAAATACCGTTTGAACTCTCCGATAATTTATTTACAGCTATTTCTTGTTCAATACTTAATTGACCATAATAATTTACATCTATTTTAGTACCCGGATTCCTACAATCTTGTAGCTCAAAATCAATTGAGTATTCATTTAATAGTGTTATTAATTCATCTCTACATCCACGTGGTAAAATAATGAAATTTTTTGATTCCTCATAACATAGTATATTTCTTGGTATTTTATTGGTTGATAGCCTATTCGCTTGTGCTTTAAAAAACGCGGGATTACTAAACGTAGATAACTGAAATAGTTTTTGAATAAATGTTGATGGTAGCCCGTCTTTCTTAATATATAAACCATTTTTTTCAGTAATAATCATTTTATGAGGAAGTTTATTTTCAATAGGAGCATCTGCTTTTTTGATAGTTAGTATGTTATCTTCGTCTTGATTATAGGATTGCACAATTTGTTTCATATGATCTAAGCTAATTTTTCTCACCTTTTTTAAGTAGAGCCACTGGTCCGGATAAGGATTAAAGTTATCATCGACAAACACACTATTACCGTTTTTTCTTGGATCATTTTGTAAAGGTAATGCAATAAGGTTGCCAAAGCCTCCTTTTGGTACAATATCTTGATTTGGAAATAGTCGATCAAATGAATCTATACCAAGCTCATGCCGTTTTAATAGTGTACGAGAAAGCAATACGTGACCAAGTTTGCGAACAAGTGTAGCGGGTGCCGGGCACTGTAAGAAAATCCATACGTGACAACCGTTCCCGGACCTCGAACGCTCAATACTTGCTGGTACATTTAGTTCCTTACAACTTGCTATGAATGCTTGTACATCTTGCCGCCAATTTTTTTTGTCAAAATCAGCTGCTAGAAACCAACATGTATTGTCTTGTAATAGAGGATAGATGCCGATCGTTTGTTTTCCACTAAGATGATTATAAATAACCTTATCTGTTATAGGTAAAAGCTTGCGAGAGTGACAATCTACACATTTAATTGCAGGTTTTTTACAAATAGGTGGTTGCCATTCATGTGCACATGCGGGTGAATAACCAGAGCTTCCGTTTTTTGATTCCCATCTTACTGCGTAAACATCAGCCCTTCCTTTAAAGAGGTTTTGAAATAGGACTATTCTTTCTTGAATAATTTGTTTTTTTGTTAGAGCAATTTCATGAGTAGAGATATGTAATTGGTGCTGGATTAGGATTTTTTTTAATTGTTTATTTTCTTCTCTTAAACGTTCGCATTCTTGCAAAGCTTGTTGTAGTAGTAATTCTAAATTGTTCATTCGATCCCTTTCTCCTTACTATAGTTCTAGATACTGCACGCGTTATAATCAAAGTATAGACAGAATTATAAAACGGCATTCAGCTAATAGGAAAGGATTCAAATAAAATGACTAAATTAACGTTAAGTGAATTGAAAAAGGAACTCAAACAATTTGAACAAAAGGAACTGATCCAGTTAATAGCTGACCTATATAAATTAAATGAAGATGTGAAGCACTATTTATCCAATCGTTTTATAGGAGAGGAGGCTATCTCATCACTATATGAAATGACGAAAAAGAAAATAAAAAATGAATTCTTCCCAGAGCGCGGCTTCGGAAAAATGCGTTTAAAAGAAGCAAAAAATGCTATTGCTAACTTTAAAAAACTAACAGGAGAATATGAAAAAACAGTAGATTTAATGCTTTACTTTGTGGAAGTGGGAACTCAATTTACGAATACTTACGGCGATATTGATGCCCCGTTTTATAATAGTATGATTTCGATGTACGGTAATGTGACAACTGCATGTGATAAGGATGAGGCCTTGTTTCGCACTTTCGAAGAGCGTTTATATACCATTGTAGAAGAAAGTGAGGGAATAGGTTGGGGTTACCACGATAGTATTTCTGATTTCTATTATTCAATTGAGTGGACAATGGAAGAAGTTTAAAATGGTTATAAATACGGATTAACTTGAAGTCGTTGGGAATGGTATGAATCATTCTAGTGTTTTGAAGAATTTGAAGTATTGAAAAGTAAACGCCAGACACAAA
>DEQI01000303.1:0-3301 GCA_002360295.1 Planococcaceae bacterium UBA3370 | reverse complement strand
CTAGTAAACAGGACGAGTGGGACAAGGGCAAATGCAATACCAAAAGATAAAACGACCTGACTTAACACAAGTGCGTATGTTGCATTGACACCAGAAGCAATGATGGCTAACGGTGGTAACATGGTAATTGCACGACGTAAGTATAAAGGAATTTTTCTTTGAATGAAGCCCTGCATGACGACATCGCCGGCTAGTGTACCTACTGAAGAACTTGCAAGGCCTGCAATGAGAAGGCCTAGACCAAAAGAAACTGCCGCCATTGGGCCTAACGCTTCTTTTAAACCGTTATACGCTACATCTAAATCCTCTACAACAACACCTTGTGTATGAAATACGGCTGAAGCAATAATGAGCATACTCATATTGATGGCACCTGCAATGATCATTGCAATGATGATGTCGATCAATTCAAAGCGGAAAATACGTTTTTTCTCTTCTTCATTACGACTCACAACACGATTTTGTGTTAAGGAAGAGTGCAAGTAAATGGCGTGTGGCATGACCGTAGCCCCTAAAATACCTGTTGCAAGAAGAATAGAATCTACACCCTCAAAATGAGGTGTAATCATTCCGATTGTGACCTCACTCCAATTTGGCTGAGCTAAAAAAGTTTGAAATGCAAAGGCAAGGACGACAATAAGCACCATGCCTGAAATACCGGCTTCAAATGCTCGATAACCTCTACGCTGTAATTCCAAAATAGCAAAGGAACCAATCGCTGTAATAATGGCTGCAGGTAACATAGGAATATTAAATAATAAATAAAGTCCTAGAGCAGCACCGATAAACTCAGCAAGGTCTGTAGCAATGATGACTAATTCAGCTTGTATCCATAAAAAGATAGATGTTTTTTTAGAAAAATGTTCTCGCGCTACTTCGGGTAAATTTTTGCCAGTCGCAATACCTAGCTTGGCAGATAAGGATTGTATTAAGACCGCCATTAAATTAGAAAAGGCGATGACCCAAAGCAATAAATATCCGTATTGTGAACCGGCTGTAATATTTGTAGCGAAATTCCCTGGATCTATATAAGCGACAGATGCAATAAAAGCTGGACCAAGGAATGGTAAAAATTTTCGCCAGCCCTTTATTTGTCCGTCTAATACGGCCTCAGCAGATGATTTTGTTATTGGTTTATTACTCATAATGTTCCCTCATTCTAAAAAGTATCTTGAAAGAAATAAAGTTTCCTAAAGGAAAGTGTTGTAATGTTATTTTATATCCAGAATCAAAAAATGTGAAGAAATTTGCCTAATTATTTTTCTATTTTTCTAAATTTTTTTAGAGTTTAGGTAGGGGTTCATAAGTAAAAAGAACACGCGAGAGATGAGATTCTCTTACGTGTTCTGTATGTTGTATTCATTCAGCTTTCTTCAATTGTTATGATTATGCCTCCCATGTTATCACCGGATAATTGATAAGGATAATTTGTTGGTAATGGGATACTTAAAGAATCACTTAAATGATAATAATGCACTTCATATCGCTTACCTTTAAAAGTGATTTGTATAGACTTTTCCTTTTGTAAATAGGCTAAGTATTCCTCAAGAGTCCAATTATTTTTATCTATTATATAGCTGTGTGGTAAACCGACATAGCGGTAATGCCAAGGTTCATGGTCAATATTGGTGATATGTGTTTTATTCGGAGGATATCGCAAAATAAAGCCGTACACTGCAGCATTTTTAGCTAACCACCTAGCTTCCTGTGAACCAGCCATTTGCCCACTGGTTGAGCCAATATCAATAGAAAGCCCAGCATTATGCTCACTATAGCCTGGAGGCAGTGCCAAATCAGCACCCATCGTATCATAAAGTTGTTGCTGTGCTGTATTATTACGATAACTACTATTAACAATAAAATGATGTACACCGTCTAATTGTGCCGCTTTCATCATTTCGGAAAAGGGTTGTAAAAGTTGCTCAGACATTTCAACTGTCGGTTCAAATGTAAAGTTTGTTGTGTCCAATGAAGATAGAGCCACAATATCAGTTGGTACAGCATTGTCGTTTAGTGGATGATTATTGTTGATAAGTACTAAATCTCCAGTATTCGTAGCATCCTCCGAAACCGTAGTTTGAGAAAATGATTTATTTTCTAATGCATTTGTTGTCACTATCTGCTCTATTCCGAAGTAACTAAGCACAATGATAAACAAGAATAGAATTAATTTCTTCATTAAATCTACCTCCTAAAACAATACAAAGATCTCTCGTAGTTTTCTTTTTAAGCATAGCCATCGAAGTTTAATTTTTAGTAAGGAACTTTCTGAAGAATTTCTTAAGTTTATTCTTTTAATTAGGTGTTACATATTTTTCCTACAAACGTCTATTTTATAAAGGGCTTTTGCTCTGTTTATTATCGAATGGAGGTACCAATCTATTGAAAAAAACGGCATATATTATTTTTCTTTCTCTCCTTATTGTGATTCTATCTGCTTGTAATAACGGGGGAAATAGTCTTAGTACTGGGGAGAAACTCAGGCAACCGTTGAAGAAAACGCTGAAATTAAGGTAAAGGGCGTGAAAAACGTTGATGTCCTAAATCGTCATGGAAGTACTGAAGGTTTGGAAAGAATGAATCGTTTTTATGACAGCGTACAAAAAGGAGTTCCTTCCAACTTACGAATTGTGCATTATACAATTGAAGGGGATCCAATCATAACAGATTTAAGCTATGCCGGAGATTATCTTGAAGTAAAATATGATTCCACTCGTGACCAGTTTGGAAGTGGAGATATTACAAAAATTATTTGTGGTAATCTGTTGGAGGAAGTGAATCCTACTGATACCACATATATAGCGGTTGACTGTACCGATGAGTTTTATGGTATGCAGGAAATTTTGCGCATTAACTATAACATGAGCCAGCAAGATCTTTTTGAGTTTGAATTGAAATATGGATTAAATCAGGAGAACGAAATAAATACCGTGACAAACACAGTGATAAAAGAAAATAGTGACGACGGAACACGTATAAAAAATGACTTGAATATAGGTCCGGATATAAAGCAAGAGATGTATAAAAGGCTAGTTTTTGAAAATTACTTAGCTGAGAAAGATTTAATTACTACGTGTGATACAGAGGATAAGATGAATTATTACCTAAAAGTACACATAAATGGTGGCCAACGTGAATTTCGATGGAATGGTTGTAATCAAAGTATGGATGGCGTGAAGTTCACTGCTATTGCAGACTACATCATCGAACAATCCGCTAATGAATCAAATGTACAATCAACAATCAATGTTCAAGGCTATGTGTTAGAAATGAAGAACAACGAAATGTTAATTGGAGAGGG
>DEQI01000005.1:5924-6433 GCA_002360295.1 Planococcaceae bacterium UBA3370 | reverse complement strand
GAAGTGCCAAAACTATTACAGTTATCATCAAATGCTGACACTGATAAGCGTACAGAAATAGAACTGCTTACAAGAATTACAACGTATCATATGAAATTACTGAAAGAAGCAGATAGAATATATGCAGCATTAATTTGAAAGAAGAACATCGAATGAGTATTACAATAAAATAACTAGGGTCATACTAATAGTCATTGGAATCTTAATTGGAAATTATAAGTAAAATTATAAAGTTGAGTTGGGAATATGAATCAAATTTTAAGTCAAGCCGGACTATTTTCCGTTTTAGTGAGTATCTTTCTCAATACTATTGTTAGTATTTCTGGTGTTTTACCAAGTGCGTTTATTACAATCGCCAACCTTACTTTTTTCGGGTTATTTGGCGGGTTACTTGTATCGATTATGGGTGAAGCAGTTGGCGCCATTATAAGTTTTATTTTATATCGAAAAGGGTTAACAAGATGGTCGCCCAAAGTAGATTCCCATCAAATTGTTTCTAAATTAAAAAA
>DEQI01000005.1:5066-5830 GCA_002360295.1 Planococcaceae bacterium UBA3370 | reverse complement strand
TCACTTGGTCTATTTGCAGTTGCGAGTACAATAGGCAAAATTCCATCCCTTCTTATTGAAGCAGGTGCAATTTATGGTTTTATGAACGTAGATGTAAAAATTCAAATTGGGATCATACTCATTGTCATTTGTTTTATCTTTTGGAGAATGAGAGCAAGGACATAGTTACAAATTAACATGCGCTTTCCAGGAAACAGAAAGCGTTTTTTATATCCCTTAATTTTATATAGAATAGTCAAAATAAAAATCCTATTTTACTGACAAATACTAATGTTTATTATAGGATGGATTTGACCATTTTAAAATCAGAGTAAAAAGGGGGACTACAAGATGGACTTTCAAACGGTTATGGAAGAGCTAGAAGCGATTGGCAAGGAGCGTACTAAAAAAATATACATAGCTAATGGAGCGAAAGAACCGCTATTTGGAGTTGCGACAGGTGCAATGAAGCCTATTGCAAAGAAAATAAAAATCAATCAACCTTTAGCGGAAGAACTATATGCTACAGGGAACTACGATGCGATGTACTTTGCAGGCATAATTGCCGATCCAAAAGCTATGACGGCATCTGATTTTGATCGTTGGATTGATGCGGCTTATTTTTATATGCTATCCGATTATGTCGTAGCCGTCACTTTAGCGGAAACGGATATTGCACAACAAGTTGCTGATAAATGGATTGCAAGTGGGGAAGAGCTAAAAATGTCAGCTGGCTGGAGCTGTTATTGTTGGTTACTAGGTAACAGAAAAGACGATGAATTTTC
>DEQI01000005.1:4058-4944 GCA_002360295.1 Planococcaceae bacterium UBA3370 | reverse complement strand
TATGTACCGCTCCATGAAAAAGCATTTGAAACCGCTAAGGAAGTAGGTCCAGTAGAAATTAAAAAGGATAATAAAAAAAGCACCTTCGTACATGCTTTTGAAAGCATTCAAAAAGATGTAGAGAAAGGGCGAGTTGGTTTTAAACGAAAATATGTGAGATGTTAATTGTTAAAGTGCGTCAGACCATTTTGGTTTGATGTTTTTTCGTTTTATGTAGCATCTGCGTGGAATTTCATGATATAACACTTAAATTTCATGATATCTGTATGAATTTTCATGATATCAACGGATGCAGTTGTTATTTCGCGATGGTAAAACTAAAATATTAGTTAAATCGTGACTAGTGTACTTCTCAATTCGAAGAACAAATAGACCCGTTGATTACATAATCATTAAAGCTAAAAAATGTGTGTATCTATGTATTAGAGAGAAGGTTTTTCATGAGGAAGTATAAAGGTGAAATATTAATGATCATTACCGCTGTGATGTGGGGGAGCGGTTTTGTTGGGATGTCCGTAGGATTAGAGCATTGGAGTGTTATGCAATTAATGGCACTTCGTTTTACATTAGCCACCATTTTATTAGCCATCCTATTTAATAAAAAAATAAGGTTGATTTCTAAAAGTGTATTGTGGAAAGGCTCTATATTAGGTGCTATTTTATTTTTTGCGTTTGCTTTGCAGACATTTGGACTTGAGTATACAACCCCGTCCAAAAATGCATTTTTAACGGCTATTAATGTCATTATTGTACCCATTATTGCGTATGTCATTTATAAACGTCAATTTGACCGCTTTGAAATATTCGCATCAGTGATTGCCATTGTCGGTATCGGATTTTTATCACTACAAGATTCTCTTACGATCAATCTCGGGGATCTATTATC
>DEQI01000005.1:1254-3996 GCA_002360295.1 Planococcaceae bacterium UBA3370 | reverse complement strand
AATGTTTTTGTGAAAAAAGAAGATGCGTTAGCCTTAACCATCGTGCAATTTTTCGTAGCTTCGATGTTTAGCTGGATCGGTGTCCTTGCACTTGGGGAAATCCCAACTTCAGCAAGTACAGAAGGCATATTAATCATTGTTTATCTTGCATTTTTTTGTACTCTCGTTGCTTATGCCTGCCAAAATATTGGAATGCAATATGCAGACCCAACAAAATCCGCGCTAATTCTATCAACAGAATCAATATTTGGTACACTTTTCTCCGTACTATTATTAGGCGAAATTTTAACAGGACGAATGATTTTCGGCTGCTTGCTCATATTTATAGCGATTATTATCGCGGAAGTAAAGCCTTCCTTTAAAAAATCGATTATAAACCCTTAATATGACAACTAGGCTTACATTTAATGAGAAAGCCTAGTTTTTTTCGATTCATTGCACGCCCGTTTAAAAGAGATATAATTTTAAAAAGCCGCCTCCAATAACCTTTGAGACGGCTTCTTTCTATTGATGTTGCTTTTTAGAGTGATTTCCACAAATGTTCGTTGGGCATTTTTTTTGTAACGCACAAGCCGCACATTTTCCTGCCTTCTGTTTTTTAATACTCTTATATAATGAAATAGCAGCCCATCCAAAAATAACAGCACCTATTAAACCATTAATGAGAATGGTCATCTTCAACACCTCATATAAATATATTTCCAATAGTATAAATGACAAGCGCAAAAATATAAGCGACTACAAATGGATAGAGCGTGGCAAAGACAGTCCATTTAATCGATTGTGTTTCTCTTTTTATCGCTCCGACCGTTGCTAAGCAAGGCATATAGAGCAACACAAAAGCCATAAATGTATAAGCACTCAATGGCGTAAAATGAGTAGTCATAGTAGAAGACAATGCACCCTCGCTAACACCATAAATAATGGCCATAGTAGATACAATAACTTCTTTTGCAAGGAAGCCTGAAATTAGTGAAGCTCCTGCTTGCCATGTACCAAAACCAAGCGGTGCAAAAAGCATGCCAAAACCGCTGCCAATCATTGCTAAGAAGCTATTGTTCATATCAACATCAAAGCCAGTTGGTCCTATATAGGATAGTAGCCAAATAATAACGGAGCCTGCAAAAATAATAGTTCCTGCTTTTCGAAGGAATCCTTTTCCTTTTTCCCATGTTGAACGCCAAAGTGTCTTTAACTGCGGAACATGATAAGCAGGTAATTCGACAAAGAACACAGACGTTTCATTTTTCAAAATCGTCATCGATAAAATCTTTGTTACAATCAGTGCCATCATAATACCTAAAATATATAATGAAAAGACGACCAAGGATTGATGCTGTGTAAAGAATGCGGCACCAAATAAAGCATAAACAGGTAATCGTGCTGAACAACTCATAAACGGCGCAACGAGTATTGTTAACAGGCGTTCCTTTGGTTGTTCGATTGTTCGCGCTGCCATTACACCAGGAACATTGCAGCCAAAGCTAATAATCATCGGGATAAAGGCTTTCCCATTCAAACCGAAGAATTCCATGATACGGTCCATGACAACAGCAATTCTCGCCATATACCCTGAATCTTCTAATAATGAAATAAAGAAAAACAGGACAAAGATTTGAGGAATAAAAACAAGAACACCGCCAACTCCTGTAATAATACCTCCACATATGAGATCGATGATAAAGCTAGAAGCACCTATTGCTGTTAAGACTTGACTTACTGTATCCGACAATGGGCCACTAACAAAGCCATCTAATAGATCAGATAGGGGAGTCCCAATCCACGCAAACGTTACTTGAAACATGACATACATTAAAGCTAAAAAAATGGGAACACCTAAAACTGGATGAGTTAAAACTTTATCTATATTTTCTACCCACTGCTTTTCCGTCGTCTTTTCTTGCACAAGGACTTCATCTCGAATGCTCGTAATATAGCGCTCTCGTTCATTCATCATGACATCATTGATAGATTCACCGAGTTCTTTCTCTAAAGAAGAGCGAATTGCGACTAATTTTTCATAATAGTCTTCTTTTTTGAAGTAATCATTTATAGCCTCATTCCCTAGTAAAAACTGAATAGCACACCATCTTTTTTGGTCATCATCCATTTTTTGAATGAACTTTTCTATGGCTGAGATGCCTTTTTCTATTTTGTTGTTATATGTTAATGGTAAATGTCCGCCATTCGTTAATGGTTCTTGAATGGCTCTATAAATACCATCCATACCGTCTCCTGTTCGAGCTATAATGGGAACAACAGGCACGCCTAAACGGTTATGTAATTTTTCTATATTAATTGTTATACCTTTTTTCTTAGCTACGTCTATCATATTCAAGCAAATAATTACTGGTTTACGAAGCTCCAGTAAATCCACCGTTAAATGCATATTTCGTTCAAAATTGGATGCATCAATAATATTTAATAGTCCGTCTACTTGTTCTTCTAAAAGAAACGTTGTGACAACACTTTCATCTTTTGATATAGGATTTAGAGAATATACACCGGGTAAATCAATGATCTGTGTGTTAAGTTTTTTAACTTGCCCAACTTTCTTTTCTACCGTTACTCCACTCCAATTTCCTACATACTCATACGAATTTGTAAGTGTATTAAATAATGATGTTTTCCCAATATTAGGATTACCTATTAAAGCTAAACTACTCATATTTCTTCTACCTTTATATTCAATAAGTCTTTTTTACGAAGGCCGATTTTTTGCCCTTGACATTCTATAACACA
>DEQI01000005.1:0-1137 GCA_002360295.1 Planococcaceae bacterium UBA3370 | reverse complement strand
ACTTCTTCACCTAATGGGACAGTATGAAGGTTCATATCATTCACTTCCTTATTAATGATAATCATTATCAACGAAAAATATATTAACATCTTTTATTTGCGCCTTCAATAGAAAGTACATGAAGTAGAAATTCTACTATTTTGCTAGCTTAAATCCGTGTAAACAGAGTGTTTATACGACAGTCACTATGAATAGAAAACACTTTTAGTAAAAATTATGGGAATAACGAATCCTTTTATCAGTACATACGTATAATTGAATATTGGAAGATCCTATAAATAATGGCTATCTTCATTATTTATATATAATGTTCGCAAAAAACATAGAGGTGAATGGTATGCATAAATACTCGATTGCTGAATTTATTAAAAATACAGAGCAAGTGGAAAGAGGACAAGGCCTTTTTGAATTAGAGACGCCACGTTTATTGGAAGTCAATCTGGATGGGCAAGTTTGGGCAAAGGCAGGTTCGATGGTTGCTTATACTGGAGCGATTAAATTTGTACGAGAAGGCATATTGGAGAATGGATTAGGGGCAATGTTTAAAAAAGCCTTTACGGGGGAAGGTGCCACTTTAATGAAGGCGAATGGGCAAGGAAAGCTATACCTTGCAGATAGTGGCAAGAAAATCATCATCCTGCATTTGCAAAATGAATCCATTTATGTGAATGGCAATGACTTGCTTGCTTTTGAACCTTCGATTAATCATCAAATCAAACTAATGCGAAAAGTGGCGGGGATGATGGCGGGTGGTTTATTTAATATTCGCTGTGAAGGAACAGGTTTGGTCGCGATTACATCCCACTATGAACCACTAACATTACGTGTCACACCTGGGAAACCAGTTATTACCGATCCGAATGCAACGGTCGCATGGTCCGGAAATTTGCAGCCTGAATTTCAAACAGATGTTTCATTAAAAACCTTTGTTGGGAGAGGAAGTGGCGAGTCGATTCAAATGAGATTTGAAGGAGACGGATTCGTCATCGTACAGCCTTATGAAGAAACATATATGCAAGTACAAAGCTAATACTGACAGAAAAAAGGGGCATTTCGCTTCTTTTTTTCGTTTATGTATCTAAAAATTTATTATAATCAAAAGTCTAAAAGCACTTCTTTTATACTAAACACTGTATC
>DEQI01000050.1 GCA_002360295.1 Planococcaceae bacterium UBA3370 | reverse complement strand
GTGGAGTAGTGAGAACAAGTGTTGCTAGATAAGAATAGCGGTTGATCATGATGAAAGGCTGATAAAACGTTATCTGGGAGTGAGTAACAGCTGTGTGGGAGTGAGAAAAACAGGTGGAGTAGTGAGAACAAGTGCTACTAGATAAGAATAACGGTTGATCATGATAAAAGGCTGATAAAACGTTGTCTGGGAGTGAGTAATAGCTGTGTGGGAGTGAGAAAAACAGATGGAGTAGTGAAAAAACGTGTTACTAGATAAGAATAGCGATTGATCATCAGGAAAGACCGATAAAAAGTGGTCAGGGAGTGAGTAATAGCGGTGGTGGAGTGACAATAACAGGTGGAGTAGTGAGAACAAGTGTTGCTAGATAAGAATAAGAATATCGGTTGAACGTGAGAAAAGACCAATAAAACGTGAGCAGGGAGGCGGAGAAATTGAAAGTATATTCTTTAAGTGGTGCGAGTGGTACTGGAAAAAGTACGTCCGCTTTACAATTTGCACATGAACATCAAATTGAAGGAATTATTGATGATGGTTTATTTATAGTAAACGGTGAGAAACGTGCTGGGACTAGTGCCAAGTTTGAAAAGAATACAGTAACAGCTGTCCGTCGTGCAATATTTGATGATATCAAGCATAAAGAAGCAGTTCAGCAGGCGATAGTTGAATCCAATATTCAATCCATATTAATCATTGGTACGTCAGATAAAATGACGAAGAAAATTGCAAAGCAGCTTGAACTCGAACCTATTACATATTTTTATTACGTGCAAGATATTCGTTCTCCTCGTGAAATTAAAATGGCACGCTTTATAAGAGAAACGAAAGGTCAGCACGTAATGCCTATTCCATATAAACAAGTGGAACAGAATTTTTTTAAACGTCTTGTGAAAAAAGGACGAGATATTATTACAAATAATCGTGTGAAAGTGGGAGAAACAACGATTGTAAGACCTGATTTTCATCAAGAAACCATCTTAATTAGTAAAAGTGTTTACATCGATTTATTGCAGCATATTACGCAGCAACAGTCGTTCGTTACACGTATTCATCAAGTAGATATTGATTTATTAACAGTACCTGTCATCACAATTTCTATTGCGATTAAAGCACCTTTCGATTATGAAATTATCCAAGTAATTCAAACGCTACAAACAGAAATATATAAGGCTTTTGTTCAAACATTTATGATTGAGCCAGAAGCTATACATGTTGAAGTGAAAGGGTTCAATAAGTAGAGTAAATGATTTAAAAGCTAAGGATAGGTTTGATCGATCATATTTTAAAGGATGTATGTCAAGATGAAAAATCATTTTCAAGAAAAGTGGGAAGAACATCACAAAGGAACAGCTTTTCCAAATCTACCTTGGATTATGAAGCAAACGTGGCACGATTTATTATTTGCCCATTATCCAGTTAAACTTGAGCTATTACAAAAACTAGTTCCTCCAGTTTTTCAACTAGATAGCTATAACGGTATCGGTTGGGTAGGGGTTGTCCCTTTTCATGTCCAAAATCATCGTGTGCGGCTATTACCACCAATTCCGGGCTTCGATCGTTTTGCTCAAATAAATATAAGAACATACGTCACTGTAAATGGAAAACGAGGAGTATATTTTATTCGAGTTCATATGAATCATTTAATAGCGGGTGTATTAGCTAAAACATTTTATTATATGCCATTTCAAGCAGCTATTGTAAAAATGGAGCAAAGTGACCGCTACATTAACTTCTGTAGTATAAAGTCAAAACAAATCGAATTTCAATGCCACTATACACCAATTTCAGAGTCTAAACTTGCAGAGAAGGCATCTTTTGAACATTGGTTAGTTGAACGTTACTCCATGTATTCATTAAATAGAAAGGGCGAAGTCATGCGCAGTGATATATTGCATAACTATTGGCCACTTCAGCTTGCAGAAGGAGAAATAACCAATCATTCCATTTTGCTTAATGAAGGGATCCAAGTAGCAAATAATGAACCCATTTTGCATTACGCAAAAAAGATGGAAGCAATGTTATGGCCAGTAGTGAGAGAGAATGGTGGAAAGACGGGTATGGAATGAACAACAACCTCTTTCATTAGCGGAGACAGAATAAGCTAGGTGGAGCAAAAAAACATCATTACTCCATAATGAGAATAATGATGTTTTGAAAATCAATTTCCTATACGCGGACAGGGCTCGAGCTTTATTAAGAATTTACCGAAACCATTTGTTTACGCACCAATATATTCGATATGACTATTTTCTTGGATGTAATCTTTCGCAACATCTGCTGTACGGAAGACTATTTTTGTGTTTTCAGGGAACTTTACAAATTTCCAGTTATGATCGGCAGCTGGGTTAATTGTGGCTTTTTCCATAATATAATCAATTATTGCTTGACGGTTTTCATATGCATACACTGTTAAATTAGATTGATCTTCTTTTACAAACGTTGCACCAAAAGAACCGTAGTATAAGGGGCCCTACGTAAGGTGGTGTGAGAGGAAGGAGGTTAATTGCCTCCTCCTACTCGATTTTTTCCCTATACATCTTTAATAATTGGCCGCGAATTTATACATGGTTTATTTATCTAAATGGATAGCCTGTATCTCTTGATAATTTTTTTCTTTTCTTCTGATCGTACATTGATTGATCCATTTGTTTAGTCGTTTCGGAAAAATTGTCATTCATTTTGCTAAGTCCAAAACTAAATGATAAATAAGGATACTTGTGGAACATTTTCTCGAATTCAGATTGTATATCAGTAATCTTATTTGTAATTTCAAACTGATTATAATGGAAAGGGAAAATAAGTAAAAATTCATCTCCTCCTAAACGAATGATGATTGTATCATTACTAAGACTCTCTTTTAATAAATCAACAAATTTACAAAGTACCTTATCACCCATTTCATGGCCTTCAGTATCATTAACTAGTTTAAAATGATCCAAATCCAATAATGTTGCGAATTGTCCTGTATGTTTTCGATTGTTTTTAATTAAATATTGCCTATTATAAACGCCTGTTAAAGGATCTGTAATAGATGCTTCAAGATACTGCAGGCTCTTTTTATAGATGTCTGTTATGTTATATCCAACAGTAAATATATGAGGCTCTTCATTGATTCTTATTCCATACTTCAAAACCTGGAAGTATTCACTATCTTCTTTTTTATTGGTACTAGATTTAAATTCAATTATTTTCGCCAAACTTTCTTGTGCATTACAGTTTTTTTCCCATTCAACACTGGCGTCATGACAAGCCAAAAAAACATCGCCTACATTTTCAGGTACTACTTTAGCTATTTCTTCATTTGTCTTTCCGATTGGGTCAATATCAGAATATTGACGTATCCAATTTCGAAAGTTTTCATTTAGATATATGATTCGGTATTGTCTATCTCTTATACTTAAAAGTCCTGGGAAAGTATTAATAAATAGATTGCCAAACAAGATAACCAGTCCTCATTTCATACTTATTACACTAATAAAAAAAGAATATAAAATTATATTAAAATGATTTTCGGTAATTTTCCATCTGGAAATATAGAAATAAATCCAATGTAGCTTAACTACATATCGTCTTTTGAATAAAAATAGGGATATCAATTGTTGAAAGATGGAATATGGGCTAGATTATGATACTTGCGAAATTTTATTTTACCAAATTGCACGATAAAAGCAACCAAGGATTTATAACATATACATAAATAAACAAAATAACGTTCTCAAATACAAGTTTA
>DEQI01000118.1:5384-6417 GCA_002360295.1 Planococcaceae bacterium UBA3370 | reverse complement strand
ATAATCAGCGTACCAGATGGCGTAATTCATTTTATACACTGCTTGATAATAAGGTGAGTTATATTTTGCTAACACGGCATTTAATGCTTCATTTATCTCATTACTTGAACCTTTTGCCATTGCGTATGTATAAGCGAAAATAGGATTCTTTTGATTTTTTTCTAGGTACTTTAAAATCGTGTCCATGTTTTGTGTGCGATACATGATATGTAATGTATAACTTAGATTTACTACTAAAATAACAAATAGGATGGCAATGGCTATCCAAAAAGGTAAGTTGAATATCGCAACAATGAAGCCTAAAAGTATAGCTAAACTAAATAATATAATGTAATAAGTCATAATAAATCCCTTTCAATCTATTTTGATTAATATTATCAAAAATTTAGAATATTTAATACGGAAAATGAGTAGAAATTTGTAAACGTTTTAATTTTTAAAATTTACTCCAAACTGTGCTATGACAATAAAATTATGCTATGATAGGACTTAATGCTACTTAAGAAGGAGTTTATAAAATGAAACGACATGATGCGCGACAAAAAGCGTTGCAAGTACTGTTTCAGTTAGATAGCACAGAAATTGCAATTGAAGAAGCAATCGAGCATGTTCTAGAAGGACAAAAATCAGATGCATTCTTTGAACAACTAGTTCGTGGTACTGCTGAACACCAAGAAAAAATTGATTTAGCGCTTTCTGATAAGCTTGAAAATTGGACATTACAGCGTCTACCAAAAATTGAAAGAACGATATTACGTTTATCGGTTTATGAATTACTATTTATGCAAGAAACACCACAACGTGTAGTTCTGAACGAAGCAATTGAACTTTGTAAATTATTTGGAGATGACAAATCAAGTAAGTTTGTTAACGGAGTACTTTCAAAGTTTACACAACAATAGTAGTAGTCATTGGAGGAGTTACAAAATGTCAAGTGCAATTATTAATGGTAAAGAAATCGGTCAAGAAATTCGTAAGTCAGTCGCTATCCAGGTAGAGAGCTTAAAAGCTAAAGGTATTACACCTGGTTTAG
>DEQI01000118.1:887-5321 GCA_002360295.1 Planococcaceae bacterium UBA3370 | reverse complement strand
AAAATCTTGTGAAGCAATTGGTATGTTTTCTGAATTAATCAAACTACCTGAAGAAATTTCTGAAGAAGCACTACTACAACAAATTCGTGAATTAAACGTTCGTGACGATATTCACGGTATTCTTGTTCAACTCCCACTTCCTAAGCATATTAATGAAGAGGCAGTGATTGCCACAATTTCTCCGGAAAAAGATGTGGATGGTTTCTCTCCAGTAAGTGTTGGGAAAATGATGTTAGGCCAGGATACGTATTTGCCTTGTACTCCTTATGGCGTGATGAAACTATTGGAATATAGTGGCATCGATATTGCAGGAAAACATGCAGTCATCGTTGGTCGCAGCCATATCGTTGGAAAACCAATGGGGCAGTTATTATTGCAAAAAGATGCCACTGTTACATATACGCATTCTAAAACACCAGATTTAGCTTCATTTACAAAGCAAGCGGATATATTAATTGCTGCAGTGGGTCGTCCAAACTTTATTACAGCTGAACACGTTAAAGAAGGGGCTGTAGTAATAGATGTAGGGATTAACCGTGACGATAACAATAAATTGTGCGGGGATGTAGATTTCGCTGCAGTAGACGGAATTGCGTCACATATTACGCCTGTACCTGGTGGAGTAGGACCAATGACAATTACCATGCTATTAGCTAATACCGTACAAGCTGCGGAAAAGACGTTAATAGACGACAAATGATAGTAAAACATGTAAAATAAATAAAGTGGAAGCTGTTTTTCGCAGGAGAAACAGCTTTTGTCTTGTCAAAATAATACATACAAAATTGAAGTAAAGGAGCCAACTATGAGCGCCTCTTCTTATTTAACAGTGAAAGCATTAACTAAATATATAAAGCGCAAATTTGATGCGGATCCACATTTACGTGATGTATATGTAAAGGGTGAGCTTTCCAATGTGAAATTACATAGCTCTGGCCATATTTATTTCACGTTAAAGGATGATTCTTCGCGTATACAAGCGACTATGTTTAGAACGCAAGCTGCAAAACTTGCGTTTAAGCCTGAAGAAGGTATGCAGGTGTATATACGTGGTGATATCAACGTATACGAAACAGCTGGCTCGTATCAATTATATGCACAAACAATGGAACCAGATGGTATTGGTGGACTTTTTGTTGCGTTTAATCAACTAAAGGAAGCGCTTCAAAAAGAAGGACTGTTTAATCCGAATTTTAAACAACAAATCCCGAAATATCCGAAAACGATTGGTGTATTAACTGCTACAACAGGCGCAGCGATACGCGATATATGTACGACAATTAATCGTAGGTATCCTCAAGCAGAAATTCACATTTATTCCACACTCGTTCAAGGGACAGGTGCTGCTGCAAATATTGTGAAAAATATTCAATTAGCGAATAAACATGCTCAATGTGATGTTTTAATTGTCGGGCGTGGTGGAGGATCCATAGAGGATTTATGGGCCTTTAATGAAGAAATCGTGGCACGAGCTATTTTTGAAAGCCGTATTCCAATCATTAGTGCAGTAGGCCATGAAACAGATACAACCATTGCTGATTTTGTTGCTGATTTACGCGCCCCAACACCGACTGCCGCTGCAGAGCTTGCCGTACCCAATCAACATGAATTAGTTCAACGTATTTTAGCGAGTCAAACAAGCTTACATCAAATGATGACAGCGCAACTTCGTTTTGAACGGAATCGTCTAACTAAATATATGCAATCATATCCTTTAGCTACACCAGAGAGACTATACAGACCATTTACAGAACGTCTTGCTCAAACAGAATTACAGCTTCAGCAAGCACTGCAAATGTATGTGATAAAAAAACGTAGTGAATTTGATAGACTTGCTGCAACTATTAAAGTACATTCACCCGTTCAAACGATTCGACTTCAACAGCAAAAACGCATACAGCTACAAGATCAGTTACAGCGGGCTATACAGCAGCGCTTACAAGAGGAAAAGTCAAAGCTCGGTGCTAATATTCGTACCCTTGCGGCGCTAAATCCACTATCAATGATGGAAAAAGGATTTAGCGTAACCTATCATGATGCTGCCATTGTTAAGCAAGCTTCGCATCTTTCTATAGGCGATACAGTACAAATTCAGTATATAGACGGATTAGTAAGTGCTACCGTAACTAAAATTGAACTACAGGAAGGAGAATAATGAATGGATGAATTGACTTTTGCACAAGCGATGTCACAATTAGAAGAGGTTGTCCGTAAATTAGAGCAAGGTGATGTGCCACTTGAAGAAGCAATCGATTTATATAAAAAAGGGATGGAATATTCCCAGTTTTGTAATGATAAGCTCCAACATGCTGAACAACAATTAATTTCAATTGTTTCTGAAAATGGTGAGAAACAGCCGTTTAATCCGACTAATGGAGAGGTATAAATGAACGAATTAAAAGCATTTATTAAATCGAATGTACCAAACATTGAACAAGAAATGTTCCAACTAGTAGAACAAATTCAAGCGCCTGCACAATTAAAAGAATCCATGTTGTATTCTTTAAAAGCGGGTGGAAAAAGAATTCGACCACTTTTTGTAACGGCTGTATGTGATTATTTCAGATATGATAAAGCGCCAAGCTATACTGTTGGTGCGTGTATAGAAATGATTCATACGTATTCATTAATTCACGATGATTTACCATGTATGGATAATGATGATATGCGTCGCGGAAAGCCGACAAACCATGTAGTGTTTGGAGAGGATTTAGCGACATTAGCTGGTGATGCGTTAAATACGTTAAGCTTTGGTATACTTGCACGTATGCCAATTGCTGCTGAAACAAAAATTGAATTAATCAATTTATTAAGTGTTGCAGCAGGGGCAGAAGGTATGGTTGGTGGTCAAGTACTTGATATGGAAGGTGAAAAGCGCCAGTTAAGTTTACAGGAGTTAGAGCATGTACATGTCAATAAAACAGGCGCACTACTTCGTTTCAGTATTGAATCAGGTGCAGTACTAGCAGGTGCTTCTAAAGAAGAACGTCAAGCACTTGTTGAATATGCTCATCATATTGGGCTTGCATTTCAAATACAAGATGATATTTTAGATATTGAAGGAACAACAGAGCAGCTTGGTAAAACAGCTGGTAAAGATATGGCAAGTGATAAGAGCACTTATCCTGCCCTACTTACATTGCAAGGTGCAAAGGATCAATTAAACGAGCATTATGAGCTTGCTTTACATGCACTCGAGAAACTTTCTGGAGATTGCAAACTACTACGTGATTTTGCTAATTATATCGTTCAAAGAAGTAATTAATAAGGTGTATAACTTTGTTCTATAAGATTTACACTGTTATAATAGGAAAATCACGATACGGTGAATATTTTAATGAAAAGGTGTGTGGATGTGGTGGATTTAAATAAAATTTCTAGTCCATCCTTTTTAAAGAACTTAAACCAGAAGCAATTAGAAGCGTTAGCTGGAGACATACGCTCTTTTCTAATAGAAAAATGTTCTGCTACTGGTGGACATATCGGGCCAAATCTAGGAGTTGTTGAATTAACAATTGCGCTACATAAAGCGTTCAATAGTCCAACTGATAAATTTTTATGGGATGTAGGGCATCAAGCATATGTGCATAAAATTTTAACAGGGCGTGCAAGCCAATTTGATACTCTACGTCAATTTAAAGGCTTATGCGGCTTCCCGAAGCGTGTTGAAAGCGAGCATGATGAGTGGGAAACTGGACACAGTTCAACATCTTTATCAGCTGCTATGGGTATGGCAGCGGCACGAGATATAAAAAAGGAAAAAAACTATATTATTCCGATTATCGGCGATGGCGCGTTAACGGGTGGTATGGCATTAGAAGCTTTAAATCATATCGGACATGAAAAAAAGAATATGATTGTTATTTTAAACGATAACGAAATGTCCATTGCACCAAATGTTGGTGCATTGCACAATGTGTTAGGACGTTTGCGTACGGCGAAAGAGTATTCTAAAGCAAAAGAAGAGTTAGAGCAGCTGATGAATAAAATTCCAGTTGTAGGCGGCAAGCTTGCTAATACAGCGGAACGTTTAAAGGATAGTTTAAAATACTTAGTCGTTTCAGGCGTTTTCTTTGAAGAGTTAGGGTTCAAGTATTTAGGACCTATTGATGGACACGATTTTGAAGCTTTAGAGAAAACATTTGAATATGCCAAAAAAGTTAAAGGTCCTGTATTAGTTCATGTCATTACGAAAAAAGGAAAAGGCTATAAACCAGCAGAGGAAGATACAGTTGGTACTTGGCACGGAACAGGTCCTTATAAAATTGAAACGGGTGATTTTGTTAAATCAGCTGTTAAAGGACCAGCGTGGAGTAGTTTAATTGCTGAATCCGTACGCAAATGCATGAAAGAAGACGAACGTATTGTTGCCATTACACCTGCCATGCCAGTTGGTTCAAAATTAGAAGGTATCCAAAAAGACTTTCCAAATCG
>DEQI01000118.1:0-799 GCA_002360295.1 Planococcaceae bacterium UBA3370 | reverse complement strand
CGTGCATATGATCAAGTACTGCACGATATTGCACGTCCAAATTTAAATGTCTTTATCGGAATTGACCGTGCTGGCTTAGTAGGTGCAGACGGTGAGACGCATCAGGGTGTATTTGATATTGCGTTTTTACGCCATATTCCAAATATCGTCTTAATGATGCCGAAAGATGAAAATGAAGGACAGCACATGGTTAAAACAGCACTTGAATATGATGGAGGGCCAATCGCACTTCGTTATCCACGAGGAAATGGTATTGGTGTTGCCATGGATGCTGAAATGAAAGCCATTCCAATAGGTACTTGGGAAGTGTTACGTGAAGGTAAAGATGCGGCGATTTTAACATTCGGAACAACGATTCCGATGGCAATGGAAGCCGCAGAGCAATTAGCACTTCAAGGTATTGATGTAAAAGTAGTGAATGCTCGTTTTATTAAACCATTAGACGAAAAGATGTTACATGATTTAATGGATTCGAATTGTCCAATATTAACGATTGAGGAAGCCGTTTTACAAGGTGGCTTTGGCAGTGCAGTTTTAGAATTTGCTGCTGACAATCAATACAAAGTTTCGATTGATCGTATCGGTATTCCAGATCAATTTATTGAGCATGGTAATGTCGATGAACTATTAAATGAAATCCATGTGACAACAGATGAAACAGTAAAGCGTATTCAATCACTCATTCAAAACAAACAGCAGGTAGGTTCTAGAATAATATGACGAAACAACCGAAAGAACGCGTTGACATACTATTAGTAGAGCGCGGTCTTTGTGAAACACGTGAAAAAGCAAAACGCTC
>DEQI01000071.1:971-9306 GCA_002360295.1 Planococcaceae bacterium UBA3370 | reverse complement strand
CGCTGTTTTAATTGGTGAATGTAACTTTCAAGTTGAACAGCGTTTGTTTGTTTCGAAAAAAAGGTAAATAGCTGTTGCTTCCCTAGTAAATGGGCAGTTGATTCCCCTTCAGAAAAAGCATTCTCACAAAGACTAGCATGTATATGAGCAAAATGCGGAATTTTCACTTGTCCAACTTTTAACTGCAATTTATTTTTGCATTGTGGACAATAAAAGCGGGTGGTTTGACGTATATTCTTTAGCTCTGTAGGACATAAATCAGCCGTTAGTACAAATAAATTTGCATCACTAGTCAGTGCAACTAACACAATGTACTCCCCTCCTTTACAACTATTGTAAAAGTATGAAGTAGCATTAGCAAATGGAAATTGGAAAAAGGTTGAAATTTAAAAATTGTATGTGAATAGTTTCAGCTATCACATTCCTTTCGCAAAGCAGTATAACCATACAAAAAAAGAGCTGCTTTGTAAAACAGCTCTCGACTTTACCTATTTAAGAGAAGTATTGTATAACGGTTTCGAAGCAATCTTGCGGCATAATTGGCTCGCCATACTCTTCAATACGATGAATTGTTATCTTTGTCGGCCTTAAATATTCCTTTAAGATAGCCAACGCATTGCGACGTTCCCGTGTATCATTAACTGGCGTAAAATCAACTGACAAATAATATTCATTGTCCATTTTATAAAGAGCAGAACCAGCTCCATAGACGACAAGTCGCTTCGCAACAGGGATAATTTCATCTATATCTTTAAATTTAAAGCGTGCACTTACTAAAATGGACTCCTCTTGATCATCAGAATCAGCTGAATTATAAACAGAATCTTCCATGTCACGTAGTTGTGCCGACACTTCTCTATTTTCGTCAAAACTTTGCATCAAGCTTTCGCCTTCCATACCCATATTCGCACGTGTGACGATCACTTCAAGACCTTGCTCTGATGCATTAATATGGATCCATATAGGACCTTCTAAATCGAAATAATCATCTGTATTTACTTCACCGATGACATCCCAAAACAGCTCTTCACCTTTAGAACGGTTATACCAAATTTCTTCTCTTGTATAACCACGATCTTCGATATCACTGTACGTTATGAACAGTTTTAAAGTATTTTCGTTGATACGTTCGATGTCCATTCGACTTCAACTCCCTTCACAGTCATTTGTTGAATAAACATGTACGGCTAATTCCTTTATGTTACAACTTAAACATTTTTTCATACATGCATTCTCAACAGTTGAACATGCCACAATATTGTAGAAATCAAACTATTTTCTATAACTCTATTGTATGATGTTCTACCGTAAAATGAAAAGGAAAAACATTTACTCACTATAAATTATTTGAATTTTGAAATTCAATTGTACTATAGATATGAAACGAAGACAAATTTTGCAACAACTATTAAGACAGTCGCCTATCTCTTCCTCAAAAAAGATTTTCACGGTGCCATTCTCACTAAAATTTGTCCCCTATTATTACACATTTAATGTAACATAGTTTTATACATAAAAATAAAAAGATGCTACGGCTATTGTGACGCAACATCTTAGAAAGTCCATATAATGATTAGTTAACCATGCGCTGTGCTTCTTGTAATTGGTAAGCACGTACTTTTCGTGGTAAGAATCGACGAATTTCATCTTCGTTATACCCTACTTGCAAACGCTTTTCATCTAAAATAATTGGTCGACGGAGCAGACCAGGATATTCCTGAATTAGCTCATACAAACGTTGTAATGGTAGGTTTTCTACATCAACATTTAACTTTTGAAATATTTTGGAACGAGTCGAAATAATTTCATCAGTACCATCTTCAGTCATTCGTAATATTTCCTTAATTTCACTAATTGTTAATGGTTCAGAAAAAATATTTCGTTCAGTATATGGAATCTCATGTTCTTCTAGCCATGCTTTCGCTTTTCTACATGATGTGCAGCTTGGAGAAGTAAATAATGTTACTAGCATCAGTACACTTCCTTTCATTATTTAATCATCTATTTACACGGAATTCTTAGTTTAGAATTAATTTAATTTAAAATCATATGTTCATTATACACCATTCACTTTCGTTTGAATATAGGATGTCAACAAAAACCCCTCTCATTCACATATTGAATATTCAAATAATAGCTATAAATAGAACATATTTTATTCACATTTAAAATTCCACTATTCCTACTAGTCAATTCCCCATTAGCTTTCACCTATTTTTTCTCAATTAACCTAAGATAATCGAGAAAAAATTAACAATTATTACTATCTAATACGATTTCACACCAGAAAAGTTCCTAAAGAATAGGTTGATTCGTCTCCTATAATTAATCATTATGAGTAGTGTGTGTCGTACAAAGTATATAGGGGAATTTACAAGATTAAATCTATTTTGTTTTATTTTTGTACGATAAAGAAATTGTAACCAAAATCTTTGACTTTCAATCAACTAATAAAATAAATTTGCAATTATATAGACGTCTATACTATAATTTTTAGCAAATGTAAAAACGATGATGAAGAATAGTATGCTTGATGTTGATGTAAAGAGAGTCTGTGGTTGGTGAGAACAGACCTTCATGCTTGCAGAATGGGCTTCTGAGTTAGCTTTATGAACGGATGACAGTAGTAAAGCTCGGTCACTTCACGTTAAGAAGGTTGAGAGGCTCATTGTGAGCAAGCTGGGTGGTACCGCGGATCTAAACATCATTCGTCCCATGTCGAAAATTCGACTGGACGCATGATGTTTTTTTTATTTAAAGGAGGAAAAAAGATGAAAACTATTTTTTCAGGCGTACAACCAACTGGCACAATTACACTGGGTAACTACATCGGGGCAATTAGACAATTCCCCGCACTTCAAGACGAAGGGCAAGCCATTTATTGCATCGTCGATCAACACGCCATTACTGTGCCACAAGATCGACTTGAACTACGCAAAAATATTCGTAGCTTAGCTGCTATGTATATTGCAGTAGGAATCGATCCAGAAAAGTCTATTTTATTTATCCAATCTGAAGTACCTGCACACGCTCAAGCAGGCTGGATGTTACAATGTGTCGCATCAATCGGCGAATTAGAACGTATGACACAGTATAAAGATAAATCAAATGGAAAAGAATCTGTGCTTGCAGCTTTATTAACATATCCACCTTTAATGGCAGCTGATATTTTACTGTACAATACAAATATCGTACCAGTTGGTGAGGACCAAAAGCAGCATATTGAATTAACACGTGATTTAGCGGAGCGTTTTAACAAGCGTTATAATAACGTATTAACAATCCCTGACATTCAGTTACCTAAAGCAGGCGCACGTATCAAATCATTACAAGAGCCGACGAAAAAAATGAGTAAATCTGATCCAAATACGAAAGCAACAATTCGTATGCTCGATACGGCCAAAGAAATTGAAAAGAAAATTAAATCTGCCGTTACAGATTCTGAAGGTATCGTGAAATACGACGTAGAAAATAAGCCAGGCGTATCTAATTTACTAACAATTGAATCTGCTTTAAGCGGTGTATCGATTGCAGATTTAGAAAAGAAATATGAAGGAAAAGGCTATGGTGATTTTAAAGCAGGCGTCGCTGAAGCAGTCATAGCGCACTTAGCACCAATCCAAGAGCGCTACTATGCATTAATCGACTCACCTGAATTAGATGACATTTTAGATGAAGGCGCTAAAAAAGCAAATGCCATTGCATCCAAAACGCTTAAGAAGATGGAGAACGCGATGGGATTAGGTCGAAAACGAGTATAAATAAAACGATAAGAGAGCCGATAGCAATATATAGCTCATATGTACTGATCAAAAAATTAAAGACGGCTTGCCAAGAATAACCGAGTGTTCGGTAATTTAAATACAAAATGCAGTTACTAATTGACATCACACATAGCCCATAGCTAAATAAAAAAAGGGCAAATTTTACGATAACATCATCCTTTCCATACACAATTATTCGAACGTACACAAAAAAATGCGTCTAGTCATCCGTTAGACGCATTTTATTTTAACAAGTAGAGGATTTCCGTTAGCGCAGCTACAACTACACTCGCCCTCCCTATTATGAATATTTTTTAAATAATAAACATGCATTGTGCCCACCAAAGCCTAATGAATTACTTAATGCATATTCAATAGATGCTTGACGCGCTTCATTTGGTACGTAATCTAGGTCACATTCAGGATCTGGATTTTGTAGGTTGATAGTTGGTGGTAAAATGCCTTCTTTTAATGCTAGAACTGTAAAGATTGCTTCAATACCACCCGCAGCACCAAGTAAATGACCTGTCATCGATTTCGTTGAGCTCATCGCTAATTGATAGGCATGCTCACCGAAAACTGTTTTTACTGCTTGCGTTTCGAATAAATCGTTATAAGGCGTACTCGTACCATGTGCATTAATATAGCCGACTTGACTTGGTTCAATGCCACCATCTTGTAGCGCTTGTGCCATTGCACGAGCTGCCCCTTCTCCGTTTGGTGCTGGAGCTGTAATATGATGCGCATCACCTGTTGAGCCGTAGCCGATTACCTCACCATAAATTTTCGCGCCACGCGCCTTCGCATGCTCTAATTCTTCTAAAATAACAATACCTGCACCTTCTCCAATAACAAATCCATCGCGGTTTACATCGAATGGACGAGATGCTGTTGAGATATCTGTATTTAATGATAAGGCTGTATTGGCACAAAATCCTGCTACTGCCATTTGTACGATTGGCGCTTCTGCTCCGCCAGTAATCATGACATCTGCGTCGCCACGCTCAATGACTTTAAAGGCATCACCAATGGAATTCGTTCCAGATGCACATGCCGTTACCGTACATGAGTTAATACCTTTTGCCCCTAAATAAATAGATACTTGCCCTGATGCCATATCTGGAATCATCATTGGTACAAAGAATGGACTTACACGACGAACACCACGCTCTTGGAATGTCAAGAATTGCTGTTCAAATGTTTCCATACCACCGATACCAGAGCCAATCCAAACTCCTACACGTGGTGCCATCTCCTCAGTAATTGTTAAATCTGCATCTTTAGCAGCCATCATAGATGCTGCTAATGCATATTGCGTAAAACGATCCATTTTACGTGCTTCTTTACGCTCAATAAACTGTTCAATGTTAAAATCTTTTACTTCTGCAGCTACTTTGGCTGGGAATTTTTCCGCATCTACACGTGTTAAAGGTCCAACGCCGGATCTACCTGCTTTAATTGCTTCCCAAGTTTCTTCAATTGTATTACCTAATGGTGTTACTGCGCCAATACCTGTGACAACTACTCTACGTTTTTCCATTACGTTCCCTCTCTTTCGTTATTTCCCCCAGCGAATCGCTACGGCACCCCATGTTAAACCGCCACCAAAGCCTACTAATACAATTAAATCATCATCTTTTACATTTCCTTCTTGTAAATCATCGAAAAGTGATAGACCAATTGATGCTGCTGACGTATTCCCATATTTGTGAATGGTTTTAGACATTTTTTCTTCTGGCAAGCCTAGTCTTTCACGAGCAGCTTCCATAATACGAATATTCGCTTGATGTGGAATTAAATAATTGACATCCTCTTTTGTCAATCCTGCTTTTTCGACTACATTCATGGCCGATTCACCCATTTGACGTACTGCAAATTTGAATACTTCACGACCATTCATAGAAATCGTTTTCTTATCATTACAGAATAAATGTTTACCACCTGTACCATCAGCACCTAGCTCGAATGATAAAATTCCTCTACCTTCCGATACTTTCGAAACGACCACTGCACTAGCTCCATCGCCAAACAAAATAGCCGTATTTCGATCTTCCCAGTCTATTAACTTGGTAAGCTTTTCAACACCTATTACTAATATATATTCATAACTATTACTTTCAATAAATTGCTTCGCTGTTGCTAATCCATAAATAAAACCTGAGCAAGCAGCAGAAATATCCATTGCAGCAGCATTTTTAGCCCCAATACGTTCCTGTACTTGACAGGCTACACTCGGAAAAGCTTGATCGGGTGTAACAGTCGCAACTAAAATGAAACCGATTTGTTCAGCAGTAATACCTGCCGATTCAATTGCATCCACAGCTGCCTTGTATGCCATATCCGATGTTTCCTCTGTTTTTTCAGCTATACGGCGTTGTTCAATTCCTGTTCGAGTACGAATCCACTCATCACTTGTATCTAAAATTTTCTCAAAATCAGCATTTGTTACTATTTTTTCAGGTACATATTTGCCCATTCCAATTATGCCTGCATTCATATAAACATCCCCTTTGCAATTACCACTTATTATTAACACTTGGTCATAATTATAGCTAACAATTTTTCTATGTGCAACTAATAATTTTTCACTGTTCCGACACAAAATGTTCGAAAAATGTGCAAGCGCCTTGTTCAGCTCGACAAGCGTTGAACGGCCTGCAAACTTGAGGAGCTGAAACCTGAAGATAGGCACTGCTCGAACTCCTAAAATTTATACTCTCATTTAAAAAAGTTTATTTTTCTTTTTCTGGAACGTATGGTATGATGTTAAAGATGAATAATAAATAAAAATGATAATCAGGTCTTCTATGAGGTGAATCTAATGCAATATATTATGACTTTTTTATGGTCGTTCCTACTAGTGACATTGCTTAACTATGTAGTAAGCTCTGTACTAGGTGTACCATTTGACTTTGTTGCTGGTGCGATCGTTTCAGTAGCATTCGGTATTGTAGTATTAATTATTGCTTCAATACTTCCAAATGAGCCAGTTGCAGAAACTGACCATCATTAATGAAAAGAGGCTGTCCTTTATTGGACAACCTCTTTTTTTATTTTTTAACAACCTGTAATGCATTATTCTCCATTGTCACTTCTAGCGTATTTCCTGGTAATACGTCACCTTGTAGTAAAGCTTTAGCGACAGCTGTTTCAACATGGCGTTGAACGAAACGTTTTAATGGACGTGCACCAAATTGTACGTCAACTCCTTGTGTAACAATCCAATCAATTACATCTTCAGAAACAACTAATTCAATTTCCTGCTCAGCTACACGCTTTTGTAATTGTTGAACATATTTCCAAGCTATTGCATGGAAATGTGCATCTGATAAAGCATGGAATAAAATGATATCATCGACACGGTTTAATAGCTCTGGTTTAAAGTGCTGGCGAAGTGCTGCCATTACTAGCTCCTCCGCATCTTCAGTTTCCTCCAATAAGTAGCTAGAACCAATATTAGATGTCATAATGATGACTGTGTTACTAAAGTTCACTAATCTACCTTGGCTATCTGTAATACGCCCATCATCTAATATTTGTAATAAAATATTTGCTACATCTGGATGTGCCTTCTCAATTTCATCCAGTAAGACGACAGAATACGGATTACGACGAACCGCTTCTGTTAATTGGCCGCCTTCTTCATAGCCGATATAGCCAGGAGGAGCACCCACTAAACGTGAAACACTATGCTTTTCCATATATTCACTCATATCGATGCGGATAAAATGCTCCTCGGAGTCAAATAGCTGTGCCGCGAGTGACTTCGCAAGCTCTGTTTTCCCGACACCTGTAGGACCTAAGAATAAAAATGAACCTATTGGCTTTGTTGGGTCTTTAATTCCTGAACGCGCACGCCACACTGCCTCTGTAACACGTGTTACCGCATCATCTTGGCCTACCACTCGCTCATGTAATGTGTCTTTTAAACGCAGTAATTTCTCGCGCTCTCCTTCCACCAGCTTCGTTACCGGAATACCAGTCCAACGCGAAACAATTGAGGCGATTTCCTCAGCAGTGACTTCTTCACGTAAAATCCGCGATTCTTCGTCACTTAATGCTGCTTCTAATGCGGCTAGCTCTTTTTCCAACGCTGGAATTTTTCCGTGACGTAATTCAGCAGCTTTATTTAAATCGTACTTACTTTCTGCCTCTTCTAAATCACGACGGTATTTATCAAGCTGTTCACGTTTTTTCTGAATGGATTGCAAGCCTTCCTTTTCAGCTTCCCATTGTGCGCGCATACCACTTGATGATTCTTTTAATTGTTCGATTTCATCACGCAATATTTCTAAACGTTTTTTACTTGCTTCATCTTTCTCTTTGCGTAACGCCTGCTCCTCAATTTCTAGTTGCATGAGTCGGCGTGTTACCGTGTCTAACTCCTGTGGCATGGAATCGATTTCAGTACGAATCATTGCACATGCCTCATCAATTAAATCAATCGCTTTATCTGGTAAAAAACGATCTGTAATGTAACGGTTTGATAATTCTGCTGAGGCAATAATTGCTCGGTCATGAATGCGAACTCCATGATGCAATTCAAAGCGTTCTTTTAAACCGCGTAAAAT
>DEQI01000071.1:0-897 GCA_002360295.1 Planococcaceae bacterium UBA3370 | reverse complement strand
CGCTCTAATGCCGGATCTTTTTCAATATACATACGGTACTCGTCTAAAGTAGTCGCACCTATACAATGTAACTCACCGCGTGCCAGCATCGGCTTTAACATATTGCCGGCATCCATCGCACCATCTGTTTTACCCGCACCGACAATTGTATGAATTTCATCGATAAATAAAATAATGCGTCCTTCTGATTCTTTTACTTGCTTTAACACACCTTTTAAACGTTCTTCAAATTGGCCTCTATAGCTAGCACCTGCAATTAGTGCACTCATATCTAATTCATACAGCAGTGCATCCTTTAACCCTTCTGGTACATCTTTTCGTACAATACGCTGTGCTAATCCTTCGACAATCGCTGTTTTCCCGACACCAGGCTCCCCGATTAACACAGGATTATTTTTTGTTTTTCTTGTCAAAATCCGAATGACGTTGCGAATTTCTTCGTCACGTCCAATGACAGGGTCCATTTTGCCGTTTTTCACTTCTTCAATTAAATTTCGTCCAAATTGTTCTAAAGGCGGACGGTTATCTTCTGTTTGCTTCATTTGCATACTATATCCCTCCGAAAAAGTTTGACCTTTACTGACTAATTAAATTATAAATCTTTGATTGAATGAATGCAATGAAGAGCCCTCAAAATATTACATATTTTTCATGTTTACCTTACTACCCTATTTCAACTATTCACCCCCGCTTTTTAGTTCATATACAGTCATTATTGATTGGAATGGAGCCAGCGTAACAACTTCATGTTGACTCAAGACCCTGGAGCGATTGAAGTGGCTTATCGGACGCACCCAGGAAAGCACGTTGGCGGAACGGAAATTAACCTAGTGATGGACCTTTTAAAACATGTACCACCATTAAATTTGACAAGGTAGCGTTATAAAAATAGATATT
>DEQI01000064.1 GCA_002360295.1 Planococcaceae bacterium UBA3370 | reverse complement strand
AAGGAGATGAATTAATGATGCGAAAAACGATGATGGCATTCGGAATGTTGATTATTTTTTATTCGGCACTAAGCCATATACCTACTATTAATTATGCACAACAAGAAACGCCAGTATATGCTAAGTGGGGACAGCTTGTCATGAAAGAGACCGAATTAAAGTACCCTCATGCGAAAATAGTGGATTACCTTCATGTAGCAAGAGAATCAAACTCGGATCAAACGATAGAAACGTTTAAGCTATGGTTAAAAGAAGGTGACAAAGAATTCGGTGTTTATGTAATAATAACGTTTGTAACTGAAACAGAAAAAATAGTCACGATTGATTTTCAAGAAACCTCTAAGTAATGGTTAGGATTTATTTCGTTTGTCTTGAATTTCCTCAAAAATTTAAAAAGCATTTACAAGTATAATACCTAGTTCTATAATTGGTTTTATTTATATGAAGAAGGTGTTTAAATTGAATGATGAAAAAAAGGGCATAATCGATGCTCTACTTGCTTATATGATTTGGGGTGTATTTCCGCTTTATTGGAAGATGCTTGAACATGTAGACAGTATGGAAATTTTACTTGGACGTGTTATTTGGTCGTTTGCATTTACGCTTATATTTATTATCATAATCGGTCAACGCAAAAAGCTAGTAGAAGATTTACATTATCTATGGCGATATAAAAAGCAATTTTGGTCTTTAGCGGCCGCTTCATTCGTCATTGCCATCAACTGGTATATTTATATTTATGCAGTTACTCATAACCACGTCCTCGATTCAAGTATGGGCTATTATATTAATCCACTTATTTCAGTACTTTTTGGAATGGTTTTTTTCAAAGAAAAATTATCCCGTGCCCAGCTTTTTTCTGTTGTCATTGCTTTAATTGGTGTAGCAATAATGACCTTTAATTACGGTCAAGTACCATGGATAGCACTTTTACTTGCCATGTCTTTCGCTATCTATGGCGTATTAAAGAAAAAAATAGTGTTGGATGCAACACGAGGTTTGGCAATTGAAACCATGTTTATATTACCATTTGCTCTAGCCTATTATATTTATCTATTACATAATCATTCGATGTCATTTTTGCATGTTAATGTAAAGACGGACGTATTAATGATCATTAGCGGTATTATAACAGCCATTCCACTAATTTTATTTGCAAAGGGGGCCCAGCGCATTCCTTTATATTTACTAGGATTTATCCAATATGTTGCGCCAACTATCGTTTTATTTTTAGGCGTATTACTTTATAAAGAACCGTTTACTGCTGTGGAACTAACTGCTTTTTCTTGTATCTGGTTTGCTTTGATTATTTTCTCTCTATCAAAAATAGTTGAAGTACGTAAAATGAAAAAATTATCGCAAATTAACTGATTTTTGTTAATAAAGCGTATATTTTTTTCTTTAAGAAGGATTTATCTTCTTTTTGTCGAAATATTTATATATATGACGCAAAAGGGGGACAATATATGTTTGTTTCTATAGGGGAGAAAATGTTTGATTTTCAAAAAGTCGACATTTGCGTTTTGAAAACGGGGATTCAAAACGCATTCGCTAATTTCGATAAAATGACACTCAATCAGCTATTAACGAAAAAAAAATACACTCATTTAACAGAGCATATAAATCAGTATTTTCATGAGTTACTTTCATTACCAGCTGGGGAAGCATTATGGATAATGAAAAAAAGTGGGCATACATTATATAAGCAATTTTTGAATAATTATGGGGACTTAATCTATTCGAAAATGAGTGTCTCAGGGCATGAGAAAATTTTACAAAAAAAGGGTGTCTACACGATTGTTGTGAATAATGAACTTGTCTTTACAGGAGTATGTGCAACAACCTTTAAAGATCGTTTTAATCAACATATTGGCAATATTTCTGCAAAAGGCTGCTATAAAGATGGTACGGCGACACACTGCCATTTAAATGCTCGTTTAACAGAGGCATTGAAAACTAGTAAAGCTCATTTTTCTGTATGCCCAATGGTAGATACGAAAGAGATGAAAGCACTAAAAAATGCTATTATTTTAAGATTTGAGCCCGTATGGAATTTGCGTGTAGGAAAAGATTTAGATTATAGCTATAACTATTGAATAAAAGTCTGGTAAAAGTAATATGCTTTTATCAGGCATTATTTTTTTATACGAGAAAAATAGAGCCAAAACTATTAAAAAGGTGATTCTATGAAAGATGCATTTTCTTTTTATGGTAAAGTTCACCGAGAGTATTGGTGGCTTCATACAATTTTTTTCGTTATATTATCAATTACTTCGGTGTTTTGGTTTATTTTCCCTTTTTTTGTTGTCAGTTATGGCTATTATGAACCTACTGTTGCATTAAAAATAATTTTATCCTTGATCTTAATTGTATCACCTTCTATATTTGTTACACTCCACTGTTGGTTTATTAGTTATCATGCAGCGAAACGTTGGGAGATAAAATACCCAGAGGAGAATCGGTGGTTGTGGCTTATGATATTTCAAACAATGGCTTTTTTTGTTGTCATTCTGTTTACACTAATTATTTATTCGCTATTTTTTTTAATCGATATATTTAGATAATAAAATAATTGTACTATGAAAAATATTTGATAAAATTAAGTTAGTTGGATATTTTTCACTCCAATTACACAGCATTGCCATAAAACTTTCACAGGTCGAACATGCGCT
>DEQI01000052.1 GCA_002360295.1 Planococcaceae bacterium UBA3370 | reverse complement strand
AGGACCTGGTGGTGTAACTGGTGGCTGAGGTTTTACAGTTGCTTCACAAGCAGTAACAGTAATTTGCCCTAGCTCCGTTGCACCTTCAAATACTTTGTAAGTACCTGGTTCAATTGTGTATGGAATTGTTACCTTGCCATCTGTACCTGTTTTTCCAGTTGCAATTAAAATTGTACCCGTTACATCTTTGATTTCGAATGCTACATTTTCACGACCTATACCATTTACATCTTGGATTGTTAGGGTGAAGATTGGACAGGCGTTTGTAGCTGGTAAAGGTTGAACCTCTACTTGGCAATCATCATCAAACAATATTGTTACTGAACCATTTTTTTCACCATCGTCATCATCAGTTGTTACTAAATAAACATCATAAGTTCCGATTTTTTCGATATCATATGAAATTATAACTTGTCCATGTTCATTTGTAGAAATGTTATTAATTGTATCTAATTTACCTTTAGGGTCTACAAGTTTTAACTGATGATTTTTAACAACTTCTCCGTCAATATTTTTAATTGTAATAATTAGTTGTTCACAAGCATTAACATCTTTAGTAAAGTTACGGATAAGTTTTGTTGTTGATTCGTTATTAGCTACCTTTACATCTAGCTCAGCATTTAATTTAATCTCTTGTTCTGCAATTGGCTTATATTCTTTAGGAGTCGTATCTTCATCTTCTATTAATGTATATATACCATACCGAATATTATCGAACTTTACTAACCCATTCTTATCCGATGTAGCCTCATATAATTTTTTAGTATTGCTTTTGTTCCAAAGTTCAAAATTCACACCTTCTAAATCCACAGATTTCCCTGTTGCTGGATTCGTACCAACTTTATGAAGTACAAAGTTCCCTTTCGTAGAAGAAATATCTGTTGATGATGAGTTGTAATGGAAATTACCATCTTTATTTGCAGCAGTACTGTCTTCTACCGCACTAGCTCCAGCATAATTAATTGAGGCTTGATTATTAAATTTTTCCCCATTACTACCAGTAAAGAAAGAGTAATACTGGATTTCGTAAGATTTATTATCTAAATTTCCTAATTCTAAAGTAAATGTTGTCTTACCTTCCTCAGTAGAATAGCTTAACTTAGATTCATCTACTGAAGTAAAATCCCCTATTATTTGCTTTCCATCAGAATCTAAAGTAATTTCACGTATTTCAAATGTATCTTTTAGTAGTAATTGGTTTGCAGATAAAGTATCTGTTAAAACAATACCACCCAGTCTCGATAATGATTCATTGACTTTCACATTCCATCGAATCGTTTCGTCATTTTTGTTTACTTCAGCTTCTTTCGAAAGTAATTTATTGGCATATTTGATTGTAACATCCTTTTTGAAATCAAAAGTTTGCGAATCTTTTGTTGTCAATACTGCATTATTAGAATAAGCGTTAGCTTCACCTGTTTTTTGACCAATAACATCATCTGAATCTTTTGATTTATAAGTTACATAATAGGCTTGATTATTATCGACATCCGTTAAATTATTGAAATTAATTGTAAAACCAACAACTTGATTATGATCGTTGTTTTCGATACTAGAAACTTCCCACTTAGAAGAATCTAATTTAGTGCTTGTAATTTCCCCTTTTTCACCCTTTGATAGGTCTAATAAGAATATATCGATTTGGCTTTGTAAAGTTTGTAATTCGGGTACTGGAATATAATGCCCTTGTCCTAACGAATCTTTTAACGTTGCCCCATAAATATCTTGCTTATTAACATTAATACCTACACCCCAAGAAAATTCTTGTAATTGGTGATTATAGCTCCCCTCCTTATAACCATTATTTCCAGTTGGAGAAAGATCGCCAGGTTCATAGGAAGCAGGAATTTCTTCGACGTTATTCGATAATAACGAACCATCCCATTCAAACTTTGCTATATTATTATATTTCTTAGCAACTGTACCATTTGAATTAATAGTGAATTTCGTTTTGTATTTAATTGTTATTTTAGTTCCTTCAGAGATCGTTCCAATATCCCAAGTGAAATTAGGATCTCCTACGATTACAGATGGTTCTGTTAAGTCCATACCCGAAATTTCAAAGAACTTATCGTCATCCCATTTAACTAAAGTATGACCTAAATTCTCGTTTTCTTTATTAATGGTTTCAAACACATCTGAAAGTTTTGCGTTTTTAAGCTCTTTTTCAGCATTAATTGTTAATGTCCAAGTCAGTGTTTTGTTAGCATAGTCTACTGCAGAGAGCTTTTTATTAAATATCCCTTGCCCTACTGTATACGATTCTGCTTTTGCTTTATATGGTGTATTGTCTACATTCACATTTTTAGAAATTACTTCATTATTAATGCTATTTCCATACTGTTTTAGTGTTTCAGATGTAATAAATTCTGGTTTGGCAACTGTTTTATACACTACTTTAAAAGCAGATTTTACATTTTCATCCACTGCCGATTTTGCAAAATTAATTGTAAAAGTATTTACATCTTCAATAACATCGTAATCGGTACCCTTAACTAAAAACGCTGTTTCACTCTCTTCTCCTAAACCATTCAATGTAACTTTATAAACCTCGAAAGTATTATCGTAAACTATCTTATGCAAGTCAGAAAGAGTGTCAGTAAATTGCGCAGATTCTGCAGGAATTGTTGCTCCTAAATAGTTATACTTAATTTCCCATTTCGATTCATACTTTCCTGATTCAGTTCTTGTTTTTGCTAATGGCGTACCATATGTTACTTCAACGTTGCCTTTTACATTGCTAATATTTTGATTATTCGTTGTAATAGCATTTACTGTATTCGTAAAGACTTCTTTTTCTTTAGATGGCTCACGAGTCACTTTTGTTGAATATGAAATTTTAAAAGCACCTTGCGTATTACCAAGGCTAAATTCTAAAGTATCTTGTTCTGATTCTTTTCCAGGAGTTATATAACCATTTACTCCCATTTCATACTCTTCAACTTTTATTTTACCAATGAGCTCTTGCCCATCACCTAAAGTATCAGTAAACATTGCACCTTCTAAAACATTCCCGGCACGGTTTAACCAAATCTCCCAATCAATTGTTGTTACTCCGTCTGCAGAACGATTTACAGTACCAGTCTTATCATTTGTACTATCCAATGGTTTTGGAGAAAAAACAAGATCCAAAGATATATCTTGACCACCTTCTACTGGTACTAATAATATTTGTTCAAGGGTTTCATTTGAGCCGAAGTTCCCAAAAGTTGCGTCAAAATTAAACACAACTTCATATAGTCCATTTACGAAATCTGTTTCAAATTTGACTGTTACTATACCATTAGAATCAGTAGTGTAACTATATACCGCTCCATCTTCTGTTGTCTGAGTACCTGATAAAGCGCTCGGACTAAATACTAATAATGTTTTAGGCAATTTAAATCTAAAATAGGATCCAACAGGATAGTCATCTTGCAAATCCATATTAAATTTGTAATGAACCGATGTATTATCCCCATTTTGCGGTTTTGTCGGTAAATCTTTAACCTCATCATTAGTTACTACTAATTGATTATTTATTTTTATTCCTAAAAAATTCATAGTGACATTATTTTGTATATTAGTTCCCTCAGAATCCATTGTAATCTCTGTAGAATCCCCCGAAGTTACTTCACTTTCACTGCCTTCTAAACTTGCATCAGACTGTTCTTCTTCACTGTTCGGTACAGTCACATTTTCCCCAGTTCCAATCCCATCCGCAAATACCGATATTGGGCTGAGAATCGTTTGGAAGACGAGTAGCACAATGAGTATGGCGATATTTAGTTTTTTCATATCTCTCTCCTTTTCTAGAAATAGAGAGATGCCATTTGACGTTTGTAGACGACGTGCAGCCTATTCTATTTTGAATGGATTGCGACAAACAAAAGGGCAGTCTCTCTTTCTTCATATATTAGTCGTCTTACGATACATAGTTAGCTCGATGGAAAAGTTAGAGGCAACTTATCTTGCTATTTAAATAGCTGCATTTCTTTCGTTTTTGATGTAACGCACAGATGATAATTTGCCTCACCTCCCTCTATAAATGTTGA
>DEQI01000157.1:2667-10891 GCA_002360295.1 Planococcaceae bacterium UBA3370 | reverse complement strand
GTTACCTTTTTCAAAGGATTATTATTTTATTGTTTCTTTATATATTTCTCAAAATGATCAAATTTCATAAAAAATATTCCTATGTATTATTTTTCAGGATTATTTATAGAGTAAATAACAGAAAATAGTTGATTGTAGCGAAGGTAGGACGCCCCCAGGAAAGCGTCCCAACCGTAGCGGAAATCAACCTAGCAAATGTTAAAATCAAATGAATTTATAAGATTATTTTTTTAATAGATTCTTAAAAAGGATGTGCTTAAATGCTACATAAATGGGAAGGCATTGTATTAAAAGCGCGTGCCTATGGAGAATCCAATAAAATCGTGACTTTATTGACACGAGAAGCTGGTAAAATAGCAGTAATGGCGAGAGGTGCTAAAAAACCAACGAGCCGACTTGCTGGAGTTACGCAACCATTTATGTATGGCTCGTACTTAGTACAGCGGACAACAGGTATGGGAACATTACAGCAAGGCGAACATTTGAATACTATGCGTACCCTACAAGCAGATATCATAGCAACAGCCTATGCGAGCTATATCGTGGAATTGATCGATCGTTTAATTGAAGAGGGAGAGCCTCAAGCCTTCGTATTTGAAGTCTTGCAGCAAGCATTAACAGCCATTGATGAAGGCTATGATCCGGAGGCCATTGCATTATTCGTTGATTGGAAGATGCTCCCTTTCACTGGTGTTCAACCTATCCTACATTGCTGTGCAAGCTGTCATGCGCTTGATGGGGAATTTGCATTTTCCTTTACGCAAGGCGGATTTTTATGTCATCGATGTTATCATCTAGATCCATATATTATCCGGCTTTCACCAACACAATTAAAGTTAATTCGTATGTTTTATATGATGCCAATTGAACAAGTTGGAAAACTCGATTTAAAGCCACAAACAAAAAGCTTTATAAAAAAAATAGTGACAACAATTTACGAGGAACAAACCGGTATTCGTTTAAAGTCTAGAACGTTTATTGAGCAACTGGAAAGAACGCCTGAACTTCAACCTAGAAAAGTGGATAACGAGGAATGAAGGTAAAATTGAAGGAGAATAAACCCTATCTGAAAGACACTAAGAAAAGTCTATCAGATAGGTTTTTTTTAATAATGAGGAAAAATAATACACGAAACAAACCTGCAAAATTCCCTTAATGGTTGGACTACACCTAGGTGATTATCATTTTACTCGATAGTAGCCTCTGCAAAATACAGATTTATTTGGTTTTATTAGGATTAAAAATGAATTCACAATATCAGAGCAAGAGATCATCAAATTAATCCAACTTACAAATAATAAGAGTGCTTTAATATTACCTAATAGAAAAAATGAAATTAATAGCTGGGATAACCGTTAATACAATGAAAGGTAAGCTAATAAATAACAAAAATCTTATCTTAGAAAGTACTGTATTTGTATGGAGCCAAGAATATAGTCCCCTGAACGTTAAACTAATATCACATTTAATGTTCAGTATATGATGTATTTCGTGGATTAAAAATACAACTAAAATGATGAAAAGAAGAGGGAATCCTTTCATATGTTCAAAGCTTAACTTGAAACAAAAGGGTACTAGAAAAAAAGTATCATTAATACGTAAATAAACTTCATATAATGCTTTCGAATGAAAGGTCTCCATACTGCCAAACCTAAACTTATCAGTAGTGAATTTCGAAATCAATGTATTATAAATGCTCCTACCTTTCTCATATAAATTCCAAACAACTAATCTCGTTTTTATTAGATATCGCATATATTTTGTATTATATTGTAAAAATAAGTAAACTATAGTCGATTCCGTTTTTGTGAGGTATTATTTATTATTCAAATACTTTTGATTGGAGGGAAAGTATTGAAAAATAAAGTAGTCATATATGATTTAGTTTTTTATTTAGCAATACCATTTTTAGTATGGAAATCAGGTAGAGATCCTCTAGGTGATTACTATGCAATTTTATTATCAACAGCACCAGGTTTCTGTTATTCGCTGTATCGTTTTTTTGTTTTAAAACAGTTTAATTTTACAGGATTATTTATTATTAGCACACTTCTCATTAGTACATTGATTGATTTATTATCTGGCTCAGCTGAAAGAATGTTATGGAATCAGGTTTATTACGGTATCGCGATGGGGACATTTCTACTGATTACTGTACTCTTAAAAAAAGCTTTAGCTTTGTACTTTGCAGTTGATATATCAGTACTACAGGGATATCAACGAGAAAGTAGTTTTGAGTTTTTTAAAACTAAAAAACTTTTTACATATCTACAACTTTTTACTGGTTTATATATGTTCAAAAGCTATTTTAATAGTGGATTAAAGGGATATTTAGTATATAAATATGGTGTGGAACAATATGATTTAATATTGCTCTTTTTAAGGATATCTAATTGGATTTTTACAGGATTAATACTAATAGGTTTGCTACTAATTAACAAACAAATCTATGACATTTCCAAACAAACCATTGCAAAGACAGAGGGGCAACAGTAAGGGTAGTAATAATACATTTTGAGGTTGTTTTATAGTAACTTGAAAAAGTTTGGTGAATAAATAATAAGAAGGGAAAGTTTTTAATATAAGATATGTCCTATTATAAGGTAATTTGAGATGACTTCAGTATTCTACGGGAGTCATTTTTTTGTTCGTTACTTTCATTTTATTAAATTGATGGCAAATAAGCTTTCATGGACAATTTATAATAATCCTTGTTTTATTAGTAAGAGTGTGAGCAGGTATTCCATTTTGCTTATGGACTTTTATAAACGCAATAATTCTCTTTTAAATCAAAATTTTCTAAAAAAACACAAATATTTTTATCTAAATAGTTTGACAATTTAAAAAACTAAGAGTTAAAATACACATATAAGATATGAGTTACCGATATTGCGTAAAAGGAGTGATGAAAATGAAACTTCCAATAGTACATTTTACAGATGAGCAGGAAAAGTTTCGGTTAGAAGTAAGATCTTTTTTACAAAATCATATAAAAAAA
Organism: Planococcaceae bacterium UBA3370; assembly: GCA_002360295.1. GTDB lineage: Bacteria > Bacillota > Bacilli > Bacillales_A > Planococcaceae > Metasolibacillus. The sequence goes on along the minus strand of DEQI01000157.1, from coordinate 7,893 downwards.
GGAACATTCCAAACGAAATGCGATTCATGGTTAAGTGGGAGCGACCCGTCATTTTCTAAGTTGATTGCTGAACAAGGATGGATTGGGTTGACATGGCCGACGAGGTATGGTGGTAAAGAAAGAAGCACAATTGACCGTTACATATTGACGGAAGAATTCTTAGCTGCAGGTGCTCCAGTAGCTGCCCATTGGTTTGCGGATCGCCAAACAGGTCCATTATTACTTCGATTTGGTACAGAAGAACAACAACAATTTTTCTTACCGAAAATTGTTAAAGGAGAATGTTTTTTTGGTATAGGGCTAAGTGAACCGAATAGTGGCTCTGATTTAGCATCGGTTAGTACACGTGCAGAAAAAGTTGACGGGGGATGGCTAGTAAATGGGGCGAAAACGTGGACGAGTAACGCACATGATTCCCATTATATGATCACATTAGTACGTACTGAACCATTTGACGGAGAAGCAAAGCATAAAGGATTAAGTCAGCTAATTATTGATCTGCAATCAAAAGGGGTAACAATTACACCAATAAAGTATTTAACAGGTGAAAGACACTTTAATGACGTATTTTTTGAGAACGTATTTGTACCTGATAGTATGGTAGTCGGTACGTTAGGAAATGGATGGGCACAAGGGTTAGCTGAGCTTGCTTTTGAACGGAGTGGGCCAGAGCGTATTTTAAGTACTTTTCCATTATTAAATGAGTTAGTTGAACAATTGAAAAAGAATAGGGATGAAAAGGGGTTAGCCGAAGCCTCCAATTTAATTGCAGAAATGTGGAGTTTACGTAATTTATCTATTGGCGTAGCAAAAGTGTTAGAGCAAGGTGGAGAGGTAGGCATTCCAGCAGCACTGGTGAAAAGTATCGGCACGAAATTTGAGCAAAAAGTACCGGAAATAGCTCGTTTACTAATTCAAACTTATCCTAAACTAGATGCAGAACGAAAACTCGATCGCTTTATGGCTGAGTCCATTTTACACTCTCCAGGTTTTACAATTCGTGGTGGTACATCAGAAGTATTATACGGTATTGTAGCAAAGGGGGTCGTTGCAGGATGAGTGAAATGAAAGAGATGATTTTTGAAGTTGTTGAAAAAATTTTTAAAGATCATGTTGAAAAGGAAACGGTCGATTTACTGGAAGAAGGAAAATGGGCTTTAAATTTATGGGACATATTAGAAAATAATGAATTGTTAAATGTCGCAGTTGGTGAGCGGCATGGTGGTGCTGGTGGGGACTTAGATGATTTGTTTTCATTATATAAATTAGTAGGTAAATATGCCGTACCAGTCCCATTTAAGGAACATACGCTAGCAAACTATTTACTAGAGTTTGTTGGACTGACAACCTCAGGGAAAAAGGCCACATTAATTATTGATGAATTGCAAGCGCTCACAATGCAAGTGGATGGTGTTAGTGGCTTGCTTGAGAACGTGCCTTGGGCGAGACATGTGGAAGAACTCGTTACATTAGCAAAAAATGAATCGGGTATACATGTAGTAAAACTATCATTAGAAAATGCTAGCGTAGCACCCCAATCAAATTTAGCAGCAGAGCCGCGAGATAATGTGATGGTGAAAGATCAACCAATATTGGAACAAGTGTTAATTAATGAAGATCAATTAGCACAAATGAAAAAGCTTATTACAGCTGCAACTGTAGCAACAATGAGTGGGGCAATTGAAAAGGCCTATATTTTAACGATTCGCTACTCAAAAGAACGGGAACAATTTGGACGTCCGATACATCGCTTTCAACTTGTTCAACAGCATATTGCATTATTAGCAGGAGAAGCAGCATTAACTGATGCATCCGTTGATAATATGATTACGGCTTTAGCAGAAGCACGAGAGGAAAATGAAGTAGCATTTGCACGATTACGAATCGATGAGACAAGTAAACTTGTTGCTACATCTGCCCATCAAGTGCATGCAGCAATTGGCGTTACACATGAACATAGCTTACACCATTATACGAGAAGGTTATGGGCGTGGCGTGATGAAGGCTATACATCACTTTATTGGAAACAACAGCTAGCAGAAATACTATTACAGTCAAAAGGAGATTTATGGTCTTTAATGACACAAACGAATCAACATGATGAAATAAAAACGGGGGGCATATAAATGGCGGATTTACTTTTTGAAGTACAGGATGGTATTGCAACAATTACATTAAATCGACCAGATAGTATGAACGCATTCAGTGAGGAAATGATTTTTAACTGGATTCAAGCACTCGAAATGATACGAGATTCAGATGAAATTCGTGCGGTTATCGTAAAAGGCAATGGAAAATGCTTTTGCGCGGGTGGAGACATTAAAGCGATGGCAGCAGGTAGAGGATTTTTCGAAAGCAGTGAAGATATTACTTCCACTAGTTTAGCAAGAAAAAATTCATTATGGAAACGTGTACAGCGAGTTCCTCTCCTACTTGAAGAAATTGATAAACCAGTTATAGCCCAAGTGCATGGTTTTGCATTTGGCGCAGGGCTAGATATGGCATTAATGTGTGATATTCGAATTGTAGGGGAATCTACTAAGCTTTCAGAAAGTTATATAAATGTAGGTATTGTACCAGGAGATGGGGCAGCCTATTATTTACCGAAGCTAGTCGGGATTGATCAAGCACTCGACATGTTATGGACTGCACGCGTATTAACGGCAGCAGAAGCAAAAGAAGTAGGGTTAGTAACATTTGTTGTACCGGATGACGAATTAGAACAATTCACACTCGATTATGCGAGAAAATTAGCAAGTGGTCCAGCTACTACAATTCAGTTGATTAAGCGTGCAGTTTATCAAAGTCAATCGATGTCACTGCGCTCGTCACTAGATTATATTTCCTCGAAGATGGGACTTGTAACAGAATTATCGGATTTCCAAGAAGGTGTGCAAGCTGTTGTAGAAAAGAGAAAGCCGAACTTTAAATAAGGGGGACGTTACATGGTGGAACGTAGTATTCAATATTCCATTTTAATTATAGCTTTAGTAATTGGTTTATTTGGATGCACTAAAAACGAAGCATCTGAAAATTTGATTTTTACTACTGGAACTACTACTGGCGTATTTTATTCTTTAGGTGCAGTTTTATCAACTCTTTGGGGGAATGAACTAGAACAACGGGTAACTTCTCAGGCATCGAATGGTAGTGTTGAAAATTTAAAATTAATGCAAAAAGGGGAAGCAAATATTGGATTTACAACAATAAACGTTGCATATGAAGCATATAACGGTGAAAGTTCTTTTGACGGAAGTGCTTATAAAGATGTCAGAATTTTAGGGAATCTGTATCCCAATGTTAGTCATTTCGTTACGTTAAATAACGGGAAAGTTAATTCTATTGAAGACATTGCAGGGAAATCATTTGTATATGGGGCAGCAGGTAGTGCGACTGAAATAGAATCAAACTTAGTATTAGATGCACATGGTGTTGATAATAGTACAGTAAAAGCAAATTACGTTGGTTTTACTGAAGCTGTAGATTTAATGAGAAATGGACAAGTGGATGTTGTTAATATTTATTCTGGTGTACCATCTGCAGCAACTACAGAGTTAATCACTACATTTGATTCTAAAGTATTGAACTTTTCAGAAGCTGCAATTGAAAAAATGACAACAGATTACCCTTGGAACTTCAGATATGAGATTAAAGCTAATACGTATGACAAGCAAACAGAACCAATTATTACAGTAGGGCAATATAGTGCAATCGTCGTAGATGCAGGACTGTCTGATGAAAAAGCATATGAATTGACGGAAATTTTATGGGAAAATTTAACTGAAATTGAACAAGGTCACTCCATTGCGAGCCAATTTGAGCCGACTGTTGCTGCGGAAGGAACTGCAGGTATTCCACTTCATCCTGGAGCAGAGAAATACTATAAAGAAAAAGGGTACTTGAAATAGTTTTCTAAAGTATTGAGGGGAGGATGTTTATGGGAAATGAAAAAACATTAAGTACTGATATAAATGAATTAATGGATTTAGAAGATAAAAATGCTAATGTGAGGTCATATATTGGTCCCATCCTAAAGATCATAGCTATTTTGTCTATAATCTGGTTTGTTTTTCAAATTTATATAAATAGTTTTGGCGTTATGGATGCTATAAAACTACGTGCATGGCATTTAGGATTCTTATTAGTTTTTAGTTTTCTATTTTATCCAGCCACAAAGAAAAGTTTTGGAGAGCGAAAATTACCTACATTTTTAGATTTAGTTTGTATAGTAGGTTCTATCGTTGTAATAAGCTATTTTTTGTTAACTTACGATTCTTTTGTTCGTGAACGAAGTGGACAAAATACTTTATTAGATTTAATTATAGGTGGAGTTGCAATTGCTTTATTACTAGAAGCGAGCCGTAGAGTCGTTGGTAATGGTTTAACCATTATTGCCGGAGTATTTTTAGCTTATAATTTCTTTGGAGCATATATACCTGGTATACTTGGTCACTATGGATTTAGTTTAGAGCGTGTTATTAATATCTTGTTTTGGGGCGGTCAAGGAATTTTTGGGACTGCTTTAGGTGTATCTTCTACTTATATATTTATTTTTGTACTTTTTGGTGCATTTTTAAAAAATAGTGGATTTTCTGAGTTTATTAATGATTTAGCCTTAACTGTTGCAGGGCGAACAGCAGGTGGTCCTGCAAAAGTAGCTGTTTTTGCAAGCGCTTTAATGGGGACAGTTAGTGGAAGTGCGGTTAGTAATGTTGTGACAACGGGTACAGTCACTATCCCAATGATGAAAAAGGCTGGCTATTCCAAAAAATTTGCAGGTGCAGTAGAAGCTGTTGCGTCTACAGGCGGATTAATCGCACCACCAGTAATGGGAGCAGCAGCATTTATAATGGCAGAATATTTAGGTGTTTCATACTCAATCATATTATTAGCAGCTATTATTCCTGCTATTTTGTACTATTTAACATTATTTATGATTGTTCATTTTGAAGCGAAGAAAATGGGACTCTCAGGAATATCGAAAGAAAATATTCCAGATGCATTAAAAGTTTTAAAAGAAGGCGGTCATTTATTTATTCCATTATTCGTATTATTAGGATTACTGTTTATAGGCTATTCACCATTATATGCAGCTATTTTTGCACTATTAATAACACCGATTGCAGCAGCACTTCGTAAAAGTACACGAATGAGTATGCAGTTAATATTGAATTCAATTTTAGATGGTGTGCGAGGTGTATTAAATGTAGGTATTGCCTGTGCAGT
>DEQI01000157.1:0-2657 GCA_002360295.1 Planococcaceae bacterium UBA3370 | reverse complement strand
TGGGGGTACCAGCAACAGCAGCATATATTATTGTTGTTACGATTTCGGTTCCTATTTTAACTAAATTAGGTGTTGAACCAATTGCAGCGCATATGTTCGCATTTTATTTTGCTGCATTATCCAGTATCACACCTCCAGTAGCACTAGCTTCTTATGCAGCAGCAGGGATTGCAGGTGAATCTGCAAATAAAGTGTCGTTTGAGAGTATGAGAATAGGTATTGTTGGATTTATTGTACCGTTCTTCTTTATTTTTAACCCTCATTTATTGTTAACTGGAGGAACAGTTCCTCAGTATATATTTGCGGCATTTACGGCGATTATTGGTAGTGTTGCAATTGCAGCAGCGATTAAAGGTTATTTACTGCGTGAAACAACAATTATCGAACGTATTTTATTCATAATAGGAGGGGCAGTATTAATAGATACAAACCTTCTATTAAACTTACTAGCGATTGGCTTACTTAGTATTGGAGTCTTTTTACAAATTACAGTGAAGAAAAAAATAAACGTACAAAGTAATGACAGTATATTGAATTTAGGTGATAAATGATGTTACAACCTTTAAGTGGAATAAAAGTATTAGATTTATCTCGTGTTTACGCAGCTCCGGCAGGATCTATGCTTCTAGCAGATTTAGGCGCAGAGGTTATTCGAATTGAGCATCCAGAAGGTTCAGATAGTATGCGAGATTGGGGGCCATTTACAAATGGAGAAAGTACGTACTATGTTTGCGCTAATCGAAATAAAAAATCAATTGTACTAGATTTAAAAAAAGCTGAAGACCATGCTGTATTTTTAAGGCTAGTTGAAACGGCAGATGTCGTATTAGAAAATTTTAAAACGAATGACATGAAAAAAATGGGGCTTGACTATCCCGTATTAAATACTATTAATCCTCGAATTATTCACTGTGCAGTGACGGGCTTTGGACAGACGGGCGACCTTGCAGAAGAACCAGGCTTTGATCCAGTTGTTCAGGCGATGAGCGGTTTAATGTCTGTCACGGGTGCTATAGGTGGTGAGCCAACTAAAGTAGGAGTACCTATTGCGGATATACTGACTTCTCAATATGTTGTAATTGGCATTTTATCGGCGTTACGTATGCGGGAGGTAACAAATGTTGGGCAATTTATTGATTTATCTTTACTAGATGTTCAAATGAGTAGCTTAGCTAATGTTGCAAGTAGCTATTTAAATGCAGGTGCAGTTTCAGAACGTCTAGGTAACAGTCATAATAACGTAGCTCCATATCAAGTGTTCGAATGTGCGGACGGCCCTTTAATGATTTGTGTAGGAACTAATGTACAGTTTGAGAAATTTTGTACGATGATTGATCGCAAGGAGTGGGTACTTGATGGCAGATTTAAAACAAATACATTACGTAAGGAAAATGAAACGGAGCTTATTAAGTTCATTTCTGAAATATTACAACAAAAAACACGAGATGAATGGCTGGTACAATTGCGTGCATTTAAAATTCCGGCTGGCAGAGTCAATACAATTGAAGAAGCACTCAATCAGCAACAAGCAATTGATCGAGATATGATTGGACAAATAGAACATCCCAAATACGGAGCCGTAAAATTTATAAAAAATCCATTAAGATTTTCTGGACTTAATATTCAATATAAGTATGCAGCACCTCTACTAGGGGAACATACAGAAGAAGTGTTAAGTAGTTTAAAAATGTGAAGTATGATAATATATTCCTAAATAGCTAACTAATTCTTAATACTTTTAGAGGAATAGTAATAGGTAAGGTGAGGGAATGGATCAGGAAAACTTCCAGAAAAATTATACGATGCAATCTGTTCATAAAGCAATTCTAGTATTGCGAGCATTTACAAAAGAAGAGCCTCAACTTTCTTTAACAGAATTGCATAAAAAAACTGGTATTGGTATATCTAGCTTGCAACGCTTTGTGTCAACGTTAGTATATGAAGGTTTTTTGCATAAAGATGAGCGGACTAAGCTCTATCAACTTGGCATGTCTCTCCTTTATTTAGGACGTCTTGTTGAACAAGAATCAAGTTTATTAACAGTCTCTAAACCTATTTTACAAAAGATTAATGAAGAAATTGGAGAAAGTGTTTGTTTAAATATTATTGATGGAGAAGAGCGCCGTTGTTTGGTGAATTTTGAAAGTACACATGCGTTAAGTACAAAAATTTATGTAGGAGATACTGCGCCACTTTATGCAGGTGCCTCATCAAAAAGTTTGCTCGCTTTTTTACCAGAGGACGAGCTTCAAACTTATTTTGAAAGTATACAATTCATTCGTATAACAGATAAAACAGTAAAAGATATTGAGATATTGCAACGAGATTTACAAGTAATTCGTGAGCAAGGTTACGCTATATCTAATGGAGAACGTGTTGTAGGAGCAAGCTCTGTTAGTGCACCTATCCTGTCACCAACTGGAAGACCTCTTGCTTCGGTGACAATTATATTACCAACAATTCGTTTTGCTGATTACGAGGAGCATTTGTTACTCGATTATGTAATGAATGCAAAAAAACAAATTGAAAAACAGTTATAGAATGTTTGCACCTACTACTTAGTATGGTGCTTTTTGTTTTTCATATGTAAAATAAAAGTATAGCATTTTATTTAATAACCAAATAAATGGAGATTAAACAATGAAAAAATTTCTAAT
>DEQI01000237.1:5773-6383 GCA_002360295.1 Planococcaceae bacterium UBA3370 | reverse complement strand
ATTAATATACAAAATGTACCTAGCCAATCAATCCAACCAAATGCTACTCCTAAAAAAAGTACGGCTGTAACAGCAGCTGACAGAGGCTCTGCACATGCTAGTAAACTCGTTTCAGTTGCAGTCAAATATTTCAAGCTTTCTAAATAACTATAAAAAGAAATAACTGTCCCACATATAATGACGAATAAAAAGGCGAAATTTGTTGTTACATGCCATTCACCTTCAAATTGCCATGGGGCATGCACAAAACTAAATGCAATTCCCCCTATTAGCATCCCCCAACCGACAACAATAAGCGACCCCCATCTTCTAAGTAAGCTTATGGGTTGGATCGTATAAAAGGCTAGACCGAATGCAGATAGAATCCCCCAAATAAAAGCAGATTTAGAAATGGACAATGATTGTATACTACCATGTGTAACAAGTAAAAACGTACCAATTAGTGCCATACTTACAGCAGCTAATTCCTTTAATGTGGGCCATCTTTTCGCTAGTAATATATAATAACTTGTTACAAGTGCTGGACCTAAATATTGAAGCACTGTTGCCGTTGCTGCATTACCATGAGTAATGGCTGCTAAATATGTATATTGCACACCAATCATACCGA
>DEQI01000237.1:0-5715 GCA_002360295.1 Planococcaceae bacterium UBA3370 | reverse complement strand
AATTCTATTTCCTTCTTTTTTATAGGCTATTGCTAGTAAAATAAAGCCAGCACTAAGTAGACGAACTGTAGTCAGCCATTCTGTACTTATGTGCAGTGTTTGGAACATATATTGAGAAACTGTACCTGAAATTCCCCAAAACAACGCAGCCATAAGGACAAGTACTATCCCTTTAGCTCGGTTTTCTAACACCATCTGTACTCCTCCAAAAAAATAGTCATTGCTCTAATCCTATCTCGTTTAAAATAATTTAGCAATGATAAAAAATACTCCCCCTGATTTACTTTTCAAATGCATTACCTCACTGCCATCTGAATGTTTCTTTTTCGAGATTCAAACAAGAAATACGTACATAAACTTAAACTAAATACACCGAAAATAATCCCCATCCAATGTAATCCTATGAAATCGAGTAACGCACCAGTTGATAAAAGGACTACTTGGAATAATATCTGATCTAACATATTTCGGAACGCAAAAAAACGTCCATGATATTCCATTGGTACTTGGCGTTGAAAAATGACCATTGTTGTAGGGAAAAAACATCCTACGGTAAATCCAAATAATCCAAATGTTACAATGGCCAATAGCTTTATATCAGCCATATATAGCATTAATTCCATTGCGCCCATACTGTATACTAATATAAAAAGAAGCGTACCTGTTTTGAATATCGTATTAAAATACTTAACAGCAACAGCCCCAAGCATAAACGCTATACCTTCTACCGCGTAAATAATCCCAGATAAACTCTGTGAATGATGCATTTCTGTTAGTTTCATGATGACTAAGTTAAAGGAGCCTAAAAAGAGGATTGGTATAACCATTAATACCAGTGTCATCAAAACAATCGGATGTTCTTTTAACATAGGATAAACCTCACTAAAACTGGCTCTGCCCTTTTGCTGCACGTTGTTTTGAATAGACTCCTCCTGCAAATGAATACAAAAATTAATAGCAAGCATGATAATATACATAACCATTGAAATAATATATAACCATTTAATATCGAAATAGCTTAATAATAATCCAGCAGCTGCAGTACCAACAATTCTAGATATTGTTCGAGCATTCATATGCCAGCCGTTTAGAGAGATTAATTGCTGATCCTTTACAATCATTGGGATCATTGCCTGTAAAGCTGGCATATAAAACGATGCTGCAATTTGTAAACTGATTAAAAATAAAAGCATCCAAACAACTGAATTGGTAGCAAGTGCGATAAACATAAATAATACGCTAATAATACGACCTGCACTGGCAATAATTAATACTTTCTTTTTACTTGTTGAATCGATTATTCTACCGGCTAATGGACCGACAGCTACACCAGCTAGCATACCAACTGCTAATATGATAGATTTATGAAAATCGGAAGGGACTATTTCTTGCATAAAGGCTAAATTTCCGATAATACCTGCCCATAGTCCTAAACCAACTACAAATTCCCCGATCAGAACAATCCACACATTTTTATTTCTCCACATAGTTACCTCCAAATAAATTACAATTAAATACATCGAAATCCGAAATAATTTGAATATTATAGTATTCCTGTAAAATTGTCAATATGAGTAAAGTGTAGTGTATTTTGCACTAAGCAGAACTAGCCAAACGACCGGTCTAATTTGTATTCCATACCTTCTTTTTTTCTTTTGGAATATGTATGACCCATAAACTAAATTTTACAAATATTATATTTCACTATAAATGTGCGAAAGAATTCATTAACATATTTGATATTTAAAGCGTATTCTTATTAAGAAACGAAAAAAATTACCAGAATTGAGGATTAAAACATGACCATTCGCCAAAAGTTATTAGTAAGTATAGGTGTTTTTGTACTAGTTACGGTACTTGCATGTTCACTTATTTTCATGCAATTACGTACCATTCAATCACAATACAATGACACATTAGAACTTGGATTACCACAACTAAAATTGACAAAAACGATTGAATACTACACTCTAACGCAACTAAACCAGGTACAAACCTATTTACAGGGCGATTTAGAAGCACTCGACCAAGTCAATATTGCTCAACAGCAATTAGATAATACTACACAAGAATTAAATGAATTGTTAATAAGAGAAGAAACAAAACAATTACTTAAAGAAGTTATCCAAGAAATCGAAGCACTTACTAATAGCGTGAACGAAACAATAAATCTTTATCAAACAAAAGATGAAGCTACTGCTCATAGCTACTACATGACACATGTGAAAGATATAAGTACAGAAACAATTAAATTAACGTCTGAATTATCAACATTAGTTAGTACTTTATTTGATTTAGCGCAAGATGAAGCCGATCAAAAAGCTCAACAGGCGTTTTATATTACCATTGTAATAATTGTGATAACTATCGCTGCTGGAATTGCTATTTCTTATACACTAAATCGAATGATTGTTGTGCCTTTAAGAAAATTACAAATGAACGTACTAAAAATAGCAAATGGTGATTTAACTGTTCCTACTTTAGATACAAATTCAAAAGACGAAGTTGGTCAATTAACATCCTCTTTCAATGCTATGAAAGATACATTACAAACACTAATTACACAATTATGTGAAAATGCAACACAATTAAGTTCTTCTGCAGAAGAACTCTATTCATCAACAGAAGAAGTAACAGCATCCTCTATTGAAATAGAACATCTCTTTAAACAATCTGCTAATAGAACTTTATCTGCAGCTCAAACTGCCAAAGAAAGTGCTATTGCAATGGATGATACAGCTTCTGCTGTACAACGTATTGCTGAATCATCACAGGAATTGCAAAGTAAAGCTTCGGATACAGCCATATTAGCTGATCAAGGAGCTACCAATATTCATACTGCAAGTAAGCAAATGACAACAATTTACGAATCAACTAAATTAACGACTGAAATGATACAAAGATTAAGTAAGCAATCCGAAGAAATTGAAAATATTACACGAGTGATTACTAGCATTACAGAACAAACTAATCTACTAGCACTCAACGCTGCTATTGAAGCTGCACGTGCGGGAGAACACGGAAAAGGCTTTGCCGTTGTAGCTGATGAAGTACGAAAACTAGCAGAAGAATCAAAAGCATCCGCTAGCCAAATTGATATACTAACAAACGATATACGCAAAGATACAACTAATGTTGAAAGAGCTGTCCAAAGTAGTTTACAAACAGTAGAAGTCGGTGTTGGAATTATTAACGATGCTGGACAATCATTTACCCAAATTGAAAATGCCATAGGCGAAATGAAATCTCAAATTGAGGATATTTCTGCATTCACTGAAGAAATTTCTGCAACTGCAGAAGAAGTATCCGCTTCAGTCACTGAAATCGCTATAGCTGCTAAATCGACCGCCGAACAAACAGAAAATTCTACAGCGGCTTCACAACAACAATTATCAACATTACAAGAGATTAATGCGGTCTCAAATGAACTAAGTCACCGCGCAATAGATTTACAAAAATTAGTTAGCCAATTTCAAGTGTAATAGACAGTATTGATATATAGATAAATACTAAAAAACCGAGCAAAACAATGCTCGGTTTTTTTAATACGATTCAATATGTGTTTTTTATCTCATTTTCCCCTTTTTATCATAAAGCAAAAATTTAAATATAATCATAAAAAGACCTCATTTTGATTAAAATTATTATAACGAGGCCTCCAATGGAAGATATTTATTTTTCTCCTTTTCGAAATGAAAGCTGAATTCAAAACACTTGTCAGATATAACTGATAGCCATTTATATTTCCCCTTTTTGAATATGGCTTATTAATCGCTCAAAATAATGAATAGAAGTGTTAATTTTATAATTGGCATAATCGCTTATAAAACCTGCTAAAACTTCTTGTTCGGGATCCATAAAATGATGACCTTGAAAATCAGACATTTTGTCCCAAGTAGCTTTAATTTTACGTACTTTATTTTCCAATATAGTTATCACTTTATCGCGCTCCACATACTTGATATTGGCTATTCCAATAACCATATCACCAATGGTCTCAGCACTTTCAAAAAGTTTATATATCTTTTTCGGTAAGGCTTCTCGCCCTTTATCAGTAATGGTGAAAACTTGTTTATCTGGTCGATGCTCTTCTTTAATGACTTCCTTTGTCTCAATTAACCCTTGTTTCGCTAATGACTCAAAATGATAGTAAAGCTTGCTTTCTGTTAAACCATTTATCGTCTCAAGAGGCTGTAATTCAGCGATCTGTTTTTTTAATTTATAAGGATAATTATCTTCTTCCATAAGCTTTGTGAGAATAAAAATTTGAATTGCCATTGCTTCAGCTCCTTAGGCAAATAATAGTTCTATTGTATCAAAACCACCCATTTACTTCAGCAGATTTTAAACATTTGCATATTCTTTAGTTATTTAATTCACCACGGGAAGCGGTTTGTGGAAAAACCATACAATTAAGATGTTAATGAACATGGCTATAAATCCAACTGTAGCTAAGCCTAGTAAATAGGGACTGGCACTTGTGCTTCCAAAAATATGAGCAAAATAACCTTGTACCGAATAATACATAGGTGTTATATGACTAGCCCATTCATAAGGGGCATACATCATATCTCGAGTAATGGTTGCCCCATTTGCGATTGTTTGAACTAATAAAATTGGAATGTTTAAAAGCATACCTGATTCACCAAATAAGAATATAACAATGGCTGTAAAGTTAAAGCTTGCCCAATAATTTAAAATTTGTTGTCCCCAAATTTCGATGAACATTTTACCACTCACGTCATTGACACCAAACGCTATCGCTGCTGAAACTAAACCAGCCAACACCCCAACTATTACGGCAGTACATTGTACGTATATAAATAAACGTGTTTTTGTCGCTTTCCCACGATTTGCTTTAAACGAACCAACTAATTGCATTGCCGCAATCATCGCCCCCACATATAAGGCCATCGTTAAAAACATCGGTAACATATTATTTTGCATTCCATCTGGCATTTCATTGATGGCAACTACATTCCCTACATAGCTACTTTCAATCATGTTAGCCATATCTTTTGCTTGTTCTTCAGGCACATTTAAATTCATTAAAATACTTTGAGCTGTTTGCTGTGAAAATTGTGCACTTAATTGCGCATTAAGTTGCGAAACCACTTGATTCATTGATGAGGCAACAACTGTAGCCCCTGCCTCATTTAGTGTGAAATCAATACTTGATGATACATCACCTTTATGTAAGTCAGCTGAAAATGTTTCTGGAATATGTATAACTAAAGCTAACTTATTATCTTCTAATTTTTTTAAAGCTACTTTATTTGAACTATCTGTGTCTATGTTTTCAAACGGAAGTTGTTCTTTTAAGCTGGCCGCAATTTGCTCTCCGTATTCTCCTGCATCATCATTAATAATCGCAATCGGTAATTGATCGATATTCCCAGGAATGGCTGTATACCCTGGCAAAAAGATTCCTAACATACAAACCGCATAAAAAATCCCCATAAATATAGCGGATTTCGCTCCTTTACTCTTCAAAAACTCTTTAAATTTCATTTAATCATTCAGTCCTCACTCTTATCTTGTTTTAATTAAGTTAGTTTAATTAAAGTACTCAAATTTAACTATGTTTGCAATTCTATTAAATTATCTCGTCAATTGCAAACTAAAAATCATGCGTATAAGAGATTTTATTATTTTTTGTCTAAATTATGAAAATTAATTACTATTACTACACAGAAATAGCTATCGCTTTGAATA
>DEQI01000121.1:3004-3366 GCA_002360295.1 Planococcaceae bacterium UBA3370 | reverse complement strand
AACGAAAAAGAAAAATGCTTTGTGTATTTTTATAACAAAGATAGAGATCAGCTTTTTGACAACAGCGCCATTTATCTTCCGCATGGTGATTGGAAAGAACATATGCTATCCGTTAGTGTGCAATAGGCAAGCTAACGCCATCCCAAATACGGACAGCATGATGCAAGTCCTTAGCCCTAACTAAAAATGTCAGCTCCTTATGATGGGCTGGCATTTTATTTGTTAGGACGGTGAAGTAATACCAATCCATTCACAATTGTTGTATTCGAAGCGGATGTTTACGCTTGAATCAAGTCATGACAGCTACATGAAAAAATGAATATATAAAGTGATTCGGGTAGTATAAGCTTACTTAATATACT
>DEQI01000121.1:0-2972 GCA_002360295.1 Planococcaceae bacterium UBA3370 | reverse complement strand
ATGATTATTACAAGTAAATTAATAGTGAATTATTTTTCTTAAATCTATAATGGCTTGCAAATGCATCCCTTCATGAAAAATTGTTCGGATAAGTACTTGTTCAATGGTGTACATGCCCATGTCAATGGGAGGGAAGGGCTCTTCTAGTTGATCCCCGTACTCTTGTTTTAACTTGATAGGCTGCTGTTTTAATAAACCTTTTAATTCCTCAAACGAAGGTGTATCAGCATTAAAATCACTTGGAGATGTACCAAATCCAAACCATTTGTTAAATGGTTCAGGTACATTGTATTGTTCTTTTGTTAATGCGCCAATCCATAAATATTGATCTAAATAAATATGACCCATGTTCCAGCGAATATTATTGTTGAATCCATTTGGTATGATTTCAGCCATTTCCTCCGTTACACCCTCTAATACGTTTAGTAACACACTTCTATAAGACTCGAGTTGGTTAAATAAAATATCGTGCCGTTGTTGCATATACTAGCCTCCTTATCTTCTTTTACTACTCTATATTTAACAAAAAATGTCTATATCCTTTTATTTTATTGAATGTAAGGGGCAAACTTAAGATAAACTGTAAACCATCAGTTGACTTAGTCTATGAAAATAAACGAACAGTCGTTAGATGTTTACAGTTATTTTCCTTATAATGAGTGTAGAAGGAGTGGTTCGATGCATCGTTTTCAATTTGCAACAATTTTTGCACTAAGACGAAAAGAAATGGGCGTAACACAAGAACAAGTGGCGCAATACATTGGGGTATCAAAAGCGGCAGTATCCAAATGGGAAAAGGGCTTAAGCTATCCAGATATCACATTATTACCGAAGCTTGCGACGTATTTTAATTTATCGATTGATGCATTATTAGGCTATGAGCCACAAATGACGAAGGAGCGTATTCAGCAAACATATGCTGAACTTGCTAAAAAATTTAGTGAAAAATCATTTCGTGAAGTACAAATAGAAATTGAAGCGTTATTAGCGGAATATTATGCATGCTTCCCGTTCGTATTACAAATAGCTCAGCTTTATTTGAATTACGCAAAGCAATCTGAGCAGCAACAAGAGGTGTTGAATCGTGTGGTTGAATTATGTGAGCGAGTAATTGAACTGAGTAATGATTACAGATTAATGCATGAAGCAGAAATCATAATGGCTTATGTAATGTTGTTACAAGGGAAACCTGAGGAAGTACTCCGTATTCTTGGCGAAGATATCCATATTCAATACGGGGCTGAACAACAGATTGCAACTGCCTTATCAATGCTTGGACAAACCGATAAAGCAAAAGAAACATTACAAGTAAGTATGTATCAGTATATGCTTGGAACGATTGTCACTGCGACGGAAACATTGCAATATGAAGCAAGCAATCCAAAGCATTTTGATGAAACGGTCAAACGAATTGAATCGATGCTTTCGTTGTTTAATATTACCCAATTGAATATTAATGCTCCATTAGTATTTTATTTAAAAGCAGCAGCAGGTTATATGATGCAACAAAGGGAAGAGGATGCACTTTACATGCTAGAGAAATATTGCAAAGTGTGTGATAGTATGAGTTTTCCACTGAAATTAAGTGGGGATGATTATTTTTATTTACTTGATGAATGGATTGAGCGTGATATCTATCTAGGTGGTCAAGCNNCCACGTGATGAACTATCGATTAAACGAGATATATTAACGAGTATTTCAGAGCAACCAGTCTTTGCAAGCTTGCAACAAAATAGTAAATTTAAAGCGCTGTTAAACAATTTAGCGCATCGCTTACAATTGAAGGAGGAATAAGTATGAGCAGCTTAGAGCAAGTTCCATGGGCATTAATTGCGCCTATTTTAGTTGTCCAATTGATCTTAATGGTCGTTGCACTCATTGATTTAAAAAGAATTCATGCAACAAATGGTCCGAAATGGTTATGGTTACTATTAATTTTAATTAGTGGCCTATTCGGTTCAATCGCTTACTTCATCATAGGGAGACGACAAGTATGAGTTTATTGAATGTTGAGCATTTAACGAAAAGCTTTGCAGGAAAAACAGTTGTAGATGATGTTAGTTTTTCTATTGAGCCGTTTACTGCAACTGCCCTTATCGGACCAAATGGGGCAGGGAAAACAACAACAATGTCAATGATTACAGGGCTTCTGAAACAATCTAGTGGTACAGTGACATTGTCAGGCGAAAAGGATATCCGAGCTAGCATTGGTTTTTTACCACAGTATCCGCAGTTTTTCCCTTGGCTAACTGCCCTTGAATATGTAGAGATGGCAGCTAGACTGAGTGGAGTTGCTGCAAAAAATGTCCGTGATAAAAGTAAAAAAACACTTGAATATGTAGGGCTGGGAACTGCACTTCATAAAAAAACGGCCACTTTTTCGGGTGGCATGAAGCAACGTCTTGGTATTGCCCAGGCAATCGTGCATGAACCAAAGCTTTTATTACTTGATGAACCTGTATCTGCACTTGACCCAATTGGTCGTCTAGAAGTGATGAACTTATTAAAGGAACTGCAGCAACAAACAACCATTTTATATTCAACACATATTTTGCATGATGCAGAAAAAATGACCGATCAAGTGTTGTTTTTAAAGGAAGGTCAGCTTGTAGAACAGGGTTCACTGTCGGCGATTCAACAAAAATATGCCGATCCCAAATACAGCGTACAATTTGTGTCCGAGCAGGCGGCTACTACATTTGCTACAAAAATGAACGTATCGCGAGAAGGAATGATAGTCTATCTGCCTGTTGATCAATCCATGCAGCAAATCCTTCAACTTCTAGCGAATGAACAAGCAGACATTATAAAAGTAGAGCGTATTACAGCGAGTTTAGATGAAATATTCGTGAAGGTGGCGGGTAAACTTGACACAATTTAATGTTTTATTGAAAAAGGAATTTTTAGAGTGTTGGCGCAGCTTTAAATTTTTATGGATTCCTCTAGTATTCGTCTTTCTAGGTGTCAGTGA
>DEQI01000346.1:11807-17344 GCA_002360295.1 Planococcaceae bacterium UBA3370 | reverse complement strand
TTATGTAGACTACATAATGATTGAGCACCCGGATGTTGACACCGTTTCCCTTTCCTTTATTAAGGAAGCATCAATAAGAAAAGCGCAAGCGCCTTGTTCAGCCCCGACAAGCGCTGGAAGGCCCGTATTGAAAGCATATTTTCAGCTTTCGATTAAGGGGCTGAAGCGACCTCGAGGGGCTAGGCGCTGGAGCTAGACACTGTTAAAACCCCAAAAATTTATACTTTCTTATCTTTTAAAAAAAGCGTGAATGTATCACGCTTCATGAGTCATTTAATGTAATTGTAGCAATCCTATTACTCTTTTATATTCAATCCTAGTAAAGATGAAAACTGTATAGCTTGATTTGTTGATACTGTACATCCTTTTAAATCATCTACCGAAACATGAAGGGCTTCAAAATGGGATGAACTAATATCTATTCCTTTAAGCGGGGTATGTTCAAAACTCGCCTCATTTATATTACATAAATCAAATTCAACTTTTTTTAATTTGCAATCATAAAAATCAGCACTTACTAACGAAGCATCTTTAAAAATTACTTTTTCAAGTTTTGAACTTCCAAAGGTAGATAAATTTAATATCGAGTTCTCGAATTTAACATTACCTATAGAGGATTCAGAAAAGTTGCAGCCAAGTAATTTACTGTTACTATATTCAACTCGATGAATGGATGACTTGCTCAAGTTTACATTTGATAAATCACAATTTTCAAATCGAACATCCATCATATCAATATGACTAAAATCTGTATTCGTGAACGTGCAATTTTTTATCACTGCATTAGTTAGACTTACTCTACCTACAGCCTCATTTGTAAATTCTGAGCCAGTAATGATACACATTTCAAGTGTAGCATCTTCTTCATAAAATAGATCGCTAAAATTTTTCTCCGTTAACTCCAATGGAATTTTTGGCATATCAATTTTCATATTAAACCTTCTTTCAGTCGTAAATCATTCGCTAATAAGTGTTTTATTTAACATAACACAATGTGGCTCCCCCTACTATCAAAAGAAGTTTTATAAAATTTCAATCTAAGTTGGATAAAGCATTGTGTCTATCCATGTAAATTTATGAATCAAAAAGCAATATTCCTCAACTCAAGTATTAATCGCTCCCTCCACCACAGCTTGAGCAGGAACTAGCGGACGAGCAAGAACTAGAACTACAAGAGCTTCCCGACCCACAACTTGTACGACTTGCTAAACTGTTGCTGCTTATTTTCATATAACTTTCAAATTCATCATAATGAAAATAAGAAACAGATAGAAAAGGGATGAGCATTGCGTTGTAATTTTGCTGCATTTTACTTTTTGTCAACATTTCACGTACTACATTTTTTTCATAATTTTTGGCTTTATTCGCTGTTTTTTTCATGGAAGAAATCAGCGAGAGCACAGTAGGCATATATTGGGTATACCTCTTAAAATAGATATCTATTAGTTCGTTTTCTTGTTTACTTTTAAAATCATTAATAATAGTTGGATTTACAGGGCACTTGAAAAAACCCTTATAAAGATGAATGTTCTCCTTTCTAACGAAAAAAAGCTCAGCATATACCCAATCAAAAAATCCACGCAAATCAGGATTAGGCTCTACATTTACATTGGGACTGTGATGAAGTGTTGTCCCTAAATACCTCTTTGAAAAATCATCATATTCACGAGTAAACATGAGCATTTGGTGCCACAGTTCATCGACTTTCTCGCTAAACATTGGTGTCTCTTTTAAAAGCGAGGTCAAAATGAAATAACGTTTTAAATCCAATAGACGCCACTCGTACTCATTTTCTTTCAACTTATTCTCTTTCCTTACTCTCTCTTCTACATTGTCCATAAAACTTTTACTAAGGGATTGCTCCAAACTATCACTTATTTTTTTTAATCCTTTAATCGGTTTTATTTCCAATACGATTGGCGATAACCCAAAACTAAATGAAAGTTTTGTACGTAGAAATAGAATAAGCAAAATAAACACTGCCAGCAGGACGAACCATTCCATCAAATCCCTCCACATCATGTTCCATAAACTACCTTATTATGTTAATTGAATAGTAACAATATTCCACAAATTTATCCATTATGAAAAGTGAAAGCAATATTTACAATGTACAAGTTCATTTTATTTTTCTATTGAGATAAAAAAGGGATACTGACCAAGAGTTCAACTCCTGTTCAATATCCTCATTGATATGTACTACCTTTATTAAAAGTTTTCTTGCTAATTACTACTAATAAACGACCTTTTTGAGGTGTCTACAATGAAAGTGAATATCTATAGAAGTTGTTACATAGTCCAACAACAATAAATAATACTGTTAAGTTATTTGTCTAAATACCACTTTTCTCCGTTTAAGAAGAAGATTCGATCTTGTGCTTCTTTCCCTACTGTTTCTTTTATTAATTCAATATCTTTGGTTGAAAATCGATATTTTGCTCTTGTTGAAGGTAAATCACTGCCAAACATAAGGCAGCTTGGGTTTTCACGATATAATAGCGTAATTAATTCTCTAATTTCATCACGTTCATAGCCTATTCGACCAAAACCTGATAAACGAATAGGAATATTTGCATTAACAATCTTTTTTAACTGATCAATTGAATACTTATGCATCCCTAGATGATCGATAGATACTTGAGGTAATGAACAAATTAATTCCAATAATTCACTATCAATAGTTTGTAAATTAAGATAAACTTCTGTCTTCCAGTTACATAATTTATATACTCTCTCTGATAGTTCTTTAATTTCTTTTGGTGAAGCAGATAAACCTCTGTATAAGTTAAATCTTATTCCTTTTATTCCAACATCATTTAATTTAAAAATGTCTTCATTGGTTGTATCGAAAGGAAGCTGAGTAATCCCTACAAAGTTCTCGCCTAATTCATTAATCGCCTCTGCAAAATAATCTTGATGATATCCTTGAAATGAGCCCGAGACAATCGCTCCACCCGTTACTTCAATCGACATTTGCTCTAATTCCTGTAAATAATCATTCACGGTATAGTAATCAGGTACAAAACCTTGATTCTCAACAAGAGGAAACTTTGGATCAATAATATGAAAATGAGTGTCAAATATTTTTTGCATAACTACCACCTATAATATAAACATTAAAATCAAAGTTGCAATAATTGCAAACCCTAATCCTAAAGGCGTTGCTTTATAAAGTAAATCATTATAAAATTTCTTAGATTCTTCTTCGTTTAAGCCACTGTTACCAAGTATTAGACTACCACCTGTAGAGAATGGTGCTAAAGCTGTTGATTGTGCGCCAATGATAATAGCAACTGCAATTAACGAAGCGCTGTATCCTGTAGGTTCTATAATACCAGCAATCATTGGGAACATGAGTGGCGCAACAACACCTAAAGTACTACTAAAGATTGACATAACACCAGCAATCATTGCCACAGCAATAGGAACTAACAAGGTAGGCATATGATTAATCATAGAAGCTAATAATTCGATTGTACCTGCTTCAACAGCAACATCAATTAACATTCCTACCCCTGATACAAGCCATAAAGTATTCCAAGGTACTCTTGCCATAACTTCTTTCGAATTGTCCCCAGCTAATTTTAATAAGTACGCTATGATTGCGAAAACAACCGCTAGTAAAGTAATGTCAGTACGTGCGTTAATAAACTGAATCACTTCATTCTCTTTCATAAAATTAGAGAGCATCGGTACGCCTAATACAATGATCATGAGAAGAATAATTAAAAAGATGTTTAGTTTTTGTTTTTTTGTAAATCCCTCTGGTTTTTCAATATTCAATTCAGCCATTTTACTATTTTTTCTATCAAAAAACATTAAAATTAGCATGATAAATATTGGATAGATAAATGAAATAACAAAGATATCCTTAGTCAGATCATTCGCTAAATCAGCAACAGCTGTTTCACTTAATAAGGAATGGAAGAGAACGCCATGTGCACTATACATGAAATTTGCACCTGAAAGTGAACCTAATGAAACTGCGAATGAGGCATTCAATTTATTCATTCCGGATGTTTTACATAATGCCATTGCAATCGAACCCATGACGGCCACAGAAGTAAAGAATCCAGCACCCATTCCAGATACTAGTGCTGTAATAAAATACAAAATAAGAGGCAGCCATTCTTTTTGTTTTTGAAATCTAAAAAGTAATAGATGAGCAATTTTTTCTAACGTACCATTGACTACGGCAAAATTAAAAAAGAGCGCTAAAGTAAAAATTACTAAAAATAATTTTGTTGGGAATGTTGCCAATAATTCATTAATCGACATTCCCAAAACAAAACAACCAATTAAATAAGCAAGTGCTAAAGCAACTAAACCAGTATTAATATCAAGTTTTTCACCTAGATAAATTGAAATAATAATAGCTAGGATGATTAAAATAGAATAAAACATAATTACCTCTTTCATATATCGATTATTAATCAATATGTAGTGTATATAGTTAGAATTTAAAGCTACAGTATTTCTATTTAAGTTAGTAGATAAGTAACCTCATTTTCATTAAAAGCTGGTAACATTTAATGATCAGGTGTTTTATCCAGAAAATATGACTCGTTTATTGTTTATAAAACATTGGAGCTTTTACAAATTAATAAGGAAAACTATTTTCTATTCTAAACTTAAGACTGATTTATATTTGTACATGTCTCCCCTATAGGAAGAAGCACCTGTTAAAACACAATCTTTTTTTGCTCTTAAGTCCACACTTCTATATAAAATTGGAGAACCAACAGAGACATCAAGAATTTGCGAGATTTCTTTACTAGCAAGAACGGCCTCTATTTCAATTTCTCCTTCTGAAAGTGACATATTAAATTTATTTAAAAATAAATGGGAAAATGAATAATTAATATATTCTTCATCCGTAATTTGTTCACCATATTTTTTCAAAAGATATCGATTATCGATAACAACTGGGATCCCCTCTGAAAGGCGTAACCGCGTTACTTGATAAACCTCTTCCCCAGGTTTCACCCCTAATTTCAGATGTATTCCATCAGGACAAGGGACAGATCCTCTATATAGCAACTTGACAGTAATGTTTTTTAAGTACCAGCCTCTAAAAAAGGTATCTAATCTAGCTATATCTGTATTCAATTTATCTTTTCGTACAATAAATGTACCTTTACCTTGTATACGCTTCAAAAGACCTTCTTCTACAAGTAATTGAACTGCCTGACGAATAGTCATTCTAGAAACGTCAAACAATTTTATAAGCTCATCATCGCTTAAAAATTTTTCTTTTCCTTCTTTGTACATTTCATCTACTTTTATTCGTAAGCTATCTGCAATTTGAACGTACTTTGGAATATGAGTATTATAATTACTCATGCACACCCTCCCCTAAAATTTTAATTAAAAAAACACTCCCCAGTCTCATCTAGTCATCTAGATGAATTATTCTTATTTTAAAGTACTGAAAGTTGAGAGTCAATAAAATTTTCAGAATCGTTTATTTGGACAGTGTTTGATTAATATGATATACAGTTTTCATTCCATAATAAAAAGCACCCATTTCTGGATGC